>NZ_JBHTLQ010000002.1:0-161725 GCF_042679085.1 Phenylobacterium conjunctum
GGCCGGGCCGGCGCCGGAGCCGCGACCTTGGCAGGGGGCGGCGCCGCGGCGGGCGTTTCCGGGGCCATCATCGGCGTGGGCTCAGCCTCAGCCACCGGGGCCGGGGTCGAGAGGGCGGCCGGCGGGGCCGCGGTCGAGGTCATCAGCTCGTCCTTGGGCTTGTCCATCATCGCCCAGGTGAGAACGCCGCCGGCCACCAGCACGGCCGGGACGATGGCCAGGATCAGCGGGTTCGGCCCGCGCTTGGCCTGCCGTTCGCGGGCATAGATCGGTGTGGGATTGAAGGCCGTGGTCTCCAGCTCAGGTTCGTCCCGGGCGAAGTCGGCGGAGGTAAACTTGGGGCTGCCAAAGCCAGTGTATTCAGCGGTCATGTTCAGACCCTCCAGGGTGGTGTCGCAGAGTTCAACGACCACACCGGGCCAACGTTCCAGCATACTTGCCGACAGAACGCGCTGACCTGCGCCAAGCCCAAGCTCTGTATGGGGTTGACGAGCGCGAAAAATTTCAGTCTTACTCAATACGCATTGAGTGTATTCGCCAGTATTCAGGCGAAATCTTGCCACGATGTCGCCGCGATTGCGGTCACGCTTGGGGCTTCAGCTCGGCGATGCTGCGGATGATCCGGTCCGGCCGGATGTCTGAGCCGGGCGGCAGGCCTTCGCCCAGGTGATCGTGCCAGATGGCGTAAAGGCCCAGACGCTGGGGCGCCGCCACCTCCCATTCCAGATTGTCGCCGACCATCCAGGTCTCGTGCGGGGCCACGTCCAGGGTCTGCATGGCGTGGACATAGGCGCGAGGGTCGGGCTTGCCGAAGCCGGCCTCGCCCTCGATCTGGACGTGGTCGAACAGCGGGGCGAGGGCGAACCGCTCGACCTTGGCCCGCTGCGGCGCGGCCGCGCCGTTGGTGACCAGGGCCAGGCGCACGCCGCGCTCGCGGAAGGCGCGGATCGTCTCCAGGGCGCCGGGGAAGAACCTGGCCTGGGCCTCGCGGTGGGCGTGGAAGCGCTCGCCGAACGCGCTGGCGAAATCCTCGGTCAGGGTCGGCGCGGCCAGCCGGGCGAAGCCTTCACGCACCGCCAGCACCCGGCCTTGTGACAGGTTCTGGCGCCAGATCGCCGCCCGCGCCTCGTCGGCCCAGAAGTCGCGGAAGGCGCCTTCCATCACCCCGGCCGCCTGCGCCGGATCCAGACCCTGGAAGGCGTCCGGATACATCTCGATCACCTCCTGCAGGATCAGGCGGCGCGAGCCGAAACCGATGATGGTCTCATCGAGATCGAACAGGATGGCGGCAGGTAGAGCGGTCATGGTTCCAGTCTATCAGGACCGCCCTTGAGTCGGGCGGTGCGGCGTTTGGGTCACTCAAACCCGGGCAGCGTCACGGCGTCGCTTGACCGGCGAACAACTCGCCCCTCAAGGTGTGTCTGCGGAGGGGTTGCATGCGTCTGAAGGCCCGGCTCGAGCGTGAGTGGAAGTTCTTAAAGGGGCTGAACCGCACGCTGACCCGCGTGAAGTCCATCGCGCCGGACAGCCCCAACCTGTTGTGCGACGACCTGGAGGCTGCGGTGGCCAAGCACCGCGATCGGCCCGCCATCACCTTTGAAGGCCGCACGGTCACCTATGGCGAGATGGACGCCATCGCCAACCGTTACGCGCACTGGGCCAAGAGCCTGAACCTGCGCCGCGGCCAGACGGTGGCGCTGTTCATGCCCAACCGGCTCGAATACTTCCCGATCTGGTATGGCCTGTCGAAGGTCGGGGTGGTCACCGCCCTGATCAACAACAATCTGGCCGGCGCGCCCCTGGTCCACTGCCTGAACATCTCCGGCGCCAGCCACGTGATCGTGGATTCCGAGACCTCGCCGATGTTCGAGGGCGTGCGGACCCAGACTGAGAAGCACTTCCAGCAGTGGGTGCTGGGCCCGGCCCACGGCGACCAGCGCGACCTGGTCCAGGCGCTCAAGAGCTGCAGCCAGCTCGCGCCCGACCGCTCGGCGCGGGAGGACATGACCGGCCGCGACACCGCGCTGTTCATCTACACCTCGGGCACCACCGGCCTGCCCAAGGCCGCGCGCATCACCCATGTGCGGGCCCAGCTCTATATGCGCGGCTTCGCCGGCGCGACGGGGGCGACCGAGACCGACCGCATCTATGTGGCCCTGCCGCTCTACCACGCCACTGGCGGGCTTTGCGGCCTGGGCGCGGCGCTGATGAACGGCGGCTCAGTGGTGATCCGCAAGAAGTTCTCGGCCAGCCACTTCTGGCAGGAGGTGACTGAAGAGGCCTGCACCATGTTCGTCTATATCGGCGAGCTGGGCCGCTATCTCGTGAACCAGGAACCGGGCGAGTTCGACACCGCCCACAAGATCAGGCTGGCCTTTGGCAACGGCCTGCGCGGCGACGTCTGGGCCGACCTGAAGACCCGCTTCGCCATTCCCGACGTGCTGGAGTTCTACGGCTCCACCGAAGGCAATGTGTCGATGTTTAACTTCGACGGCCAGGTGGGCGCCATCGGTCGGGCGCCCAAGTACCTGCGCAAGCGGTTCAACATCCGGCTGGTCCAGTTCGATGTGGAGGCCGAGGCGCCGATCCGCTCGCCCAGCGGCTTCTGCATCGAGGCGGGACCCGGACAGATCGGCGAGTGTATCGGCCAGATCGGCTTGGACGCCCGCAGCGAGTTCACCGGCTATGTGGACAAGGCCGCCTCGGACAAGAAGATCCTGCGCGACGTGTTCGAGAAGGGCGACGCCTGGTTCCGCACCGGCGACCTGATGCGGATCGACGCCGACGGCTACTTCTATTTCGTCGACCGGATCGGCGACACCTTCCGCTGGAAGGGCGAGAACGTCTCCACCGGCGAGGTGGCCCAGCAGCTGTCCGCCGCGCCGGGCGTGATCGAGGCCAATGTCTATGGGGTGAGCGTCCCCGGCGCCGACGGCCGCGCCGGCATGGCCGGGATCGTCGCCGAACCGGACTTCGACATCGCCGCCTTCGGCGCCTTCGTGGCCGCCGAACTGCCGACCTTCGCCCAGCCGGTGTTCATCCGCCTGCTGCCCGCCCTTGAGACCACCGGCACCTTCAAGCTGCGCAAGATCGACCTGGTGAACGACGGCTTCGACCCGGCCAAGGTCAAGACGCCCCTGTTCTACAAGGACCCGGCCAAGGGCTATGTGAAGCTGACCAAGGCCGCCTACGCCCGGATCGTCGAGGGCGGCGTCAAGCTTTGACGTCAACATGGACGAAGGGGTTTGGGGCAGGCGGCAAGCCTGGGCGCCGCGCCTTGGTCGGAGAATTTCCGGACGGGGCAACGGTTTGATCTGACTTGAGAAAGAGCGCGTTGGAGGCAGAATAGTTCATATTCTGTTCCGCGCAACGTGATCCTGCTGGTGCTCAGCGGAATAGATTTGGAACCACGAAAAACACGAAAAACACGAACGGGTTGGCGCTGATCCGCCACCCCAAACCCTCGTCATCCTCCGGTCGCCCGAAGGGCGATCCGGGGGACCCAAGGGGCGGCCGGAACATCAGTTTGGGTCCCCCGGATCCTTGCTGGCGCAAGGACCGGAGGATGACGGTGGGGGCCTACCGCGACCGGCCGCGGCCGCTCACCGGCCAGAGGGCGGTCAGGGTTTCGCCGTCGACGACGTGGTAGGTGTCATAGAGGTTCACCGTGGGGTCGCAGTGGGGGGCGGTCAGGGTGACGCGGGCGGCCAGGGCGGGAGCCTCGGCGCCCGGGGGCAGGACCACGGCGCCGTGTTCGTCGCCCATGAAGAAGTACTTTGAGCCCTCGGGGACGCCGGAGGCGATCACCGGCTTGTCGGCGTCGGTGGAGAAGGCCTTGAAGCCAGCATCCACCGTGACCATGGCCGGGGCGGCGTTGGCGCTGACCACGCGGGCGTCGATGTAGAGGCTGGTCTCGTAGGGGCCGATCTCGCCGCAGGCCAGGTACTGGGCGTCCATGAAGACGTAGGAGCCGACCTGGAGCTCGGTGAACAGGCCGAAGTCTGCGTCGATGCGGTGCGTGCCGGTGCCCGAGCCGGTGACGATCTCCGGCGCGCCGCCGGCTTGCGTCAGGGCGGCGATGACGGTGCGCAGATAGGCGGCGCGGTCCTCCATGGCGGCCTTGCGGGCGGCGACGTCTTCGAGGTGCTGCTGGGCGCCGCAATAGAACTGGACGCCTTTATAGGTCAGGCCGGGCTGGGCGCGGATGGCGGCCAGCAGGGCGACGGCGGCCTCGGCGGAGGCGACGCCGGTGCGGCGGATGCCGGGGTCGATGTCGATGACGACATTGAGCGGCTTGCCGGCGGCTTCGCAGGCCTCGCCCAGGGCCGCGGCGTTGTCGGGGTGATCGACCACGCACATCATCTCCTCGACCTTGAGGTTGAGGGCGGCTAGGCGGGCGATGGCTGGCGGCGAGACCACCGGCGAGGTGATGTGCAGGCCCTTGAGCACCCCGCCCTCGGCCAGGGCCTCGGCCTCGCCCAGCTTGGCGCAGCACAGGCCGACAGCGCCGGCCGCGATCTGCAGCTTGGCGATGTCGGCGCTCTTGTGGGTCTTGGCGTGGGGGCGGACCTGCAGGCCCTTGGACGCCGCGAACCGGGCCATTTCGGCGATGTTGCGCTTCAGAGCCGGGGCGTCGATGACCAGGACCGGGGTGTTGAGGTCGGCGCGGGAGCCCTGGCGGCCGATCAGGTGGGCGTGGAGATCTTGGTCGGTCATGTCGGGCTCCGGGTCGTTGGAGGAGTTATGGCCGGTCTCGCCCTGCGGGAGAAGCATTTGACGGCGCGTTCCCTCTCCCCGCCCGCGGGGAGAGGGGGCCGCCTAGTCCTTCAGCACTGCGCGCAGGATGAAGGTGGTGAGTTCGTCGTAGGTGCGGTCGAGGTCGGGGTCGCCGGGGCGGTCCCAGCGGGCGAAGGCGCTGAGCAGGCCCTGGATATTGGCGGTGGCCAGCGCGGTGTCGGCCAGGCCGAAGCGGCCTTCGGCCTTCAGGGCGTCGAGGGTGGAGCGGATCAGGTCGGTGAAGACCGCCTTGCGGGCCTCGACCTCGGCGCGCCTGTCCGGGCTGAGGCCGCTGGTCTCGGAGACCACCATGTGGACGGCGTTGCCTTTCGGCCCCGCGCCGCGGTGAATGTTGGCCAGCTGCAGGCGGATGAGGGTCTCCAGACGCGCGCGGGGATCGGCGATGGCCTGCGCCGGGGCGACCACGTCCTTGGCCGCCAGGTCCAGGCCCCAGGAGATCAGGGTGTAGAGCAGATCCTCCTTGTTCGGGACGAAGTGGTAGAGGCTGGCCTTGTTGATCCCGACCTTCTTGGCGATGTCGCCCATCGAGGTCCCGCCATAGCCGAACTCGGCGAACAGCCGGGCGGCGACGAGATAGATCTGCTCGCGGCGGCCCACCGGCGGCGTGTCCACGGAAAGGCGCTCCATCTGTCCTTGTGCCTGGCCTGAGGGTTTAGCCCGGTTCGCCGGCTTCTGGACAGGCCGGGGGGTGGCTGGTATCGACCTACCGATCGGTAGGGGCGTGCGCAAGCCCACCGACCCGGGAGGACAAGATGAGCCTGATCCGCCGCACACTGGGCCTGCCCCTGGCCTTCGCCGCCCTGGCGAGCCTCCTGATCTCCAGCTGCACCGTCCCGCCGCAGGGCAGGCTCGCATCGCGGCCGGCCTCGCCCAAGCGGCCGAATGTCATCGTCATCCTGGCCGATGACCTGGGCTATGCGGATGTCTCGGCCTATGGGGTCAAGCGCATCCACACCCCGCACATCGACGCCATCGGCGATCAAGGCGTGAAGTTCACCGACGCCTATGCGGCGGCCCCCGTGTGCTCGCCCTCGCGGGCGGGGCTGCAGACCGGGCGCAATCCCGACCGCTATGGGTTTGAGTACAACAACGGCCCGCCGGAGCGGGACGCGCGACTGAACCTGGGACTGGATATCGGCGAGATCACCATCGCCCAGGCCCTGAAGGACCAGGGCTATCACACCGCCCTGATCGGCAAGTGGCACCTGGGCGCCAATCCGGACTTCTATCCGACCAACCGTGGCTATGACGACTTCGTCGGCCTGCTGGCCGGGGCCACCAGCTATATCGACCCGAGCGTTCCGGGCGTGCACGTGGCTGATCCGCCGAACTCGTCCTATCCCAGCAAGGCGGCGCGCTCGCAGCATACGGCGATCTATGAGGGGGCCGAGCGCAAGCTGGTCCACAACGAGACGGAATACCTGACCGACTATTTCGCCCGCCGGGCGGTGGACTATGTCAGCGCGCGGGCCAAGTCGGACCAGCCCTACTTCCTGTACCTGGCGTTCAACGCCCCGCACGACCCGCTGATGGTCACGCAGAAATACTATGACCGCTTCCCGCATATCGCGTCCGAGCAGAACCGCATCTATGCCGGGATGATCTCGGCCCTGGACGATGCGGTGGGCCAGGTGATGGCGGCGGTGAAGGCCTCGGGCGAGGACCGCGACACGCTCGTCTACTTCATGTCGGACAATGGCTGCGCGGCCTATATCGGCGGCCTGTGCGCCTGCGAGCCGCTGCGGGGCGGTAAGCTCAGCCACTATGAGGGCGGCGTGCGGGTGCCGTTCATGGTCCGCTGGCCGGCGGCGATCAAGCCGGGCCAGGTGAACCGCAAGATGGTGTCGAACATGGACATCTTCCCTACCTCGCTGATCGCGGCCGGCGGCGCCCTGCCCAAGGACCGGATCTATGACGGGGTGGACCTGATGCCCTTCCTGTCGGGGCGCAACACGGGCTCGCCGCACGAGGCGCTGATGTGGCGGCGCACGCCCCACGCCTCCATCCGCAAGGGCGACTGGAAGATGTGGAAGAGCACGGATGGCAAGTTCACCCTGCTGTTCAACCTGAAGGCCGACCCGAACGAGACGACGAACCTGGCGACCCGGGAGCCGGCCAAGCTCAAGGAGCTGAACGACGCCTACGAGCAGTGGGCCAAGGATCTGCAGGACCCGAAGTGGCCGTCGCGCCCGGCGATCCAGTACAACGTCTGCGGGACGCCGTTCGAGCTGCCGATCTAGGGACCCTGGGCAGGTGAGCGGGACTTAGGCGCCCGCGCCGCTGCGGCGCCCAAGAGACGGGCGCTTGACCCTCGCGCGGGGCGGCCTACGTATTACGAATTGCTGCAATCGTAATACTGACGTCAGGTCGCCCACATGGAATCCGAAGCCCAGCCCCTGGCGCGTCTCAGCCTCAGCATGCCCGCCGAGCTGCTCGCCCAGCTTGACGCCATGGTGGCCGAGCGCGGCCTGCCCAGCCGCTCGCAGATGATCGCAGAGCTGATCCGGCACGAGCTGGCCGAGCACGGCGAGGACCAGCCGGGCGTGGTGCTGGCCGGCACCATCACCCTGACCTATCGCACCGAGAGCGGCCGGGTGCGCCAGGCCCTGGCCCAGGCCCAGCAGGCCTATCTGCGCGAGGTGATCTCGTCCCAGCACGTCTTCCTGGAGGACGACCAATCGCTGGAGGTGATGCTGGTGCAGGGGCCGTCGGAGCGGCTGCGCGCCCTGTGCGACCAGTTCCGCAAGATCCGCGGCGTGCAGCAGCTGCGCCTGGTGACCACCACCGCCCTCCTGCCGCCCCTGCACGCCCTGTCCCCGGAGCCGTCGCGATGACCACCAACACCGCCGATCCCTATGGCGCCCAGGCGCACGCCCGGGCCATGGCCGGAACCCGGGTGGAGTCCATGCCGACCCTGCCGGCCGGCGCCGCCGATCCCCTGCCGCCCGGTGTCGCGGCCGCCGACATGGTCTGGGAAGAGACGATCGCGCCGGGCGGCTATGCGGCTAAGTCACTGGACCGCGGCGCGCGGATCCGACTGGAGGACGTGGCCGGCGACGCCTGCGCCTCCATGCTGGTGTTCAACGCCGAGCGGCCCATCGAACGGCTGAACGTCGCCGATACGCTGAAGGTGCAGTGGCACGCCTATCTGGGCGCCGGCAAGCTGATCCTGTCCGACATGGGCAAGGTGATGCTGAGCATCCTGGACGACCAGGCCGGCGCCTCGGACGCCTTCTGCGGCGCCTCCAACCAGGCCACCAACGCCGCCCGCTATGGCGTGGGCGACAACTGGGGGCCGCACCCCAATGCGCGGGACCGCTTCAGCCTGGCGCTCGCCAAGTTCGGCCTGGGGCGGCGCGACATCCATCCCTGCATCAACTGGTTCAAGGGCGTGAAAATCGAGGAGGGCGGCGGCATCTCGCCCAAGCTTGGGCCGTTCCCGCCCGGCCGGTCGATCACCCTGCGGGCCGAGATGGACCTGATCGTGGTGTTCGCCAACTGCCCCCACGTGATGGACCCCAGGCCCGACTACACGGTCACGCCGTTGCGGGTCAGCGCCTGGCGCGGGCCGGTGACGCCCATGGACGATCCGATCCGCAATGCGACGCCGGAGGGCCTGCGCGCCTTCCAGAACGTCGAAGCCGACTACAGCCGGTGAGCCTGATGACCGACAAAGCCCTGGACGGCCTGAGCGGCCCGATCACCCTGGACCAGGTGGTCCCGGCCCGCGCGCCCTGGGACGCCATCGTGCGAAGGGGGCAGACCCTGCGCATCGTCGACCTGGAGGGCAACCAGGCGGTGGACTTCCTGATGTATGCGCTCGCCGACGACGCCGAGCGCTATTCGGCCCAGGACACCATGGCCGCGCAGGGGAACATCTTCCTGAAGACCGGCTCCGTTCTCTTGTCCAACGAGGGCCGGGCGATGGCGACGGTGACGGCGACGTCGGTGGCCTATCACGACACCATCGGCGGGGCCTGCTCCTGCGAGAGCAACACGCTGCGCTATGGCCACCACACCAAGAGCCAGCACGCCTGCGTCGAGAACTTCCTGCAGGCCAACGCCCGGCATGGGCGCGGCAAGCGGGACATGGTCTCCAACATCAACTGGTTCATGAACGTGCCGGTGGAGGCGGACGGGGCGCTCGGCATCGTCGACGGCATCTCGGCGCCGGGCCTGTTCGTGGACATGCGCGCGGAGATGGACCTGGTGGCCATCGTCTCCAACTGCCCGCAGATCAACAATCCCTGCAACGGCTTCAACCCGACGCCCGTGCGCATGATCATCGCGGGGTAGGGCGCGTGTTCAAGAAGCTCCTGATCGCCAACCGCGGCGCTATCGCCTGCCGGATCATCCGCACCCTGAAAGCCATGGGGGTGGGGTCGGTCGCGGTCTATTCCGACGCCGACGCCGGCTCGCTGCATGTGTCCCAGGCCGATGAGGCGGTGCGGATCGGGCCGGCGCCCGCGGCCCAGTCCTATCTGGACGTGGACGCCATCCTGGCGGCGGCCAAGGCGACGGGCGCTGAAGCCATCCATCCGGGCTATGGCTTCCTGTCGGAGAACGTGGCCTTCGCTGAGGCCTGCGCGGCGGCGGGGATCGCCTTCATCGGCCCGACCCCGGACAACATTCGCGCCTTCGGCCTGAAGCACACGGCCCGCGACCTGGCCCAGGCGCAGGGCGTGCCGCTCGCGCCTGGCACCGGCCTTTTGACCGACGCTGAAGCTGCGCGCGCGGCGGCGGTGGAGATCGGGTTTCCGGTGATCCTCAAGGCCACGGCCGGTGGCGGCGGAATCGGCATGCGGGTGTGCGAGGACGAGGCGGCGGTGGCCGAAGCCTTCGCGGCGGTGACCCGGCTGGGCGGCTCGAACTTCGCCGATACGGGCGTGTTCCTGGAGCGGTTCGTCCGCCGGGCCCGGCACATCGAGGTGCAGGTGTTCGGCGACGGGGCCGGCAAGGTGGTGGCCCTGGGCGAGCGGGACTGTTCGCTGCAGCGGCGCAATCAGAAGGTCATTGAGGAGACCCCGGCGCCCGGCCTGCCGGCGGCGACCCGCGCGGCCCTGATCGCGGCGGCGACGCGGCTGGCGGAAGCGGCCAGGTATCGCTCGGCCGGGACGGTGGAGTTCCTGTACGACGCCGAGCGCGACGACTTCTTCTTCCTGGAAGTGAACACCCGACTGCAGGTGGAGCACGGGGTGACCGAGCAGGTCACCGGCGTCGACCTTGTGGAATGGATGATCCGGGGCGCGGCGGGCGAGTTCGGCTTCCTGGACAGCTGGTCGGGCGAGGCCAAGGGCGCCTCGATCCAGGCGCGGCTCTATGCCGAGGACCCGGGGCAGGACTATCGGCCCTCGTCCGGCGTGCTGACCCAGGTGTCGTTTCCGAAGAGCGCGCGGGTGGACGGCTGGGTGGCCGATGGCTCGGAGGTCAGCGCCTATTATGACCCGCTGCTGGCCAAGCTGATCGTCACCGCGCCGGATCGGCCGGCGGCGGTGGCGGCCCTGCAGGCGGCGCTGGACGACACACGGCTGGCGGGTCTGGAGACCAATCTGGACTGGTTGCGCCAGGTGGCGCGGTCCGACGCCTTTGTCAGCGGCGAGGTCTCGACCCGGGCCCTGTCGGAGATCAGCTTCACGCCGAAGACCATCCGGGTGTTGAGCGGCGGGCCGTCGACCACGGTGCAGGACTATCCCGGACGGCTGGGCTACTGGGACGTGGGCGTGCCGCCGTCCGGGCCGATGGATGCGCTGGCCTTTCGGCTGGGCAACCGGTTGGTGGGCAATCCGGACGACGCGGCGGGGCTGGAGATCACGGCGCTCGGCCCCACGCTGGCCTTCAACCATGATGCGGTGATCTGCCTGACCGGCGCGGCCTTCGAGGCGCGGCTGGAGGGGGATCTGGTCCCCGCCTACGCCCCTGTCGAGGTGAAGGCCGGCCAGACCCTAAAGATCGGCCGGGTGAGCGGCGCGGGCCTGCGCGGCTATCTGGCGGTGCGCGGCGGGCTGGATGTGCCGGCCTATCTGGGCAGCCGGTCCAGCTTCACGCTGGGCGGGTTCGGTGGTCATGCGGGCCGGGCGCTGGCGGCGGGGGATGTCCTGCACCTGGGCGATGCGGCGGCGGGGCCTGTCGAGCCAGCCCTGGGCGCGGCGGCGCGGCCTAAGCTGTCCAAGGCCTGGCGGATCCGCGTGCTGGCCGGGCCGCACGGCGCGCCGGACTTCTTCACCCCCGACGACATCGCCATGATCGGCGCGGTCGAGTGGAAGGTGCACTACAATTCAAACCGCACCGGCGTGCGCCTGATCGGGCCGAAGCCGGAATGGGCGCGGCGGGATGGCGGCGAGGCGGGGCTGCACCCCTCCAACATCCACGACAACGCCTACGCCATCGGCGCGGTGGACTTCACCGGTGACATGCCGATCATCCTGGGCCCCGACGGCCCGTCCCTGGGCGGGTTTGTCTGCCCCTTCGTGGTGATCCAGGCCGACCTGTGGAAGGTGGGCCAACTCGCGCCGGGCGACACCCTGGTGTTCGAGGTGGTGGATGACGCCGCCGCCAACGCCGCCGAGCGTGACCAGGACGCCCTGGTGAAGACCCTGGCCGCGCCGGTCGCCGCGCCCGGGCTGCTGGACCTGGACCGCGCCAATCCTGTGCTGGGGGTAATCGAGGCCGAGGGCCATCGGCCCCGCGTGGTCTATCGCCGCCAGGGCGACCGGCACCTGCTGGTGGAGTACGGGCCCATCGTCCTGGACCTGGAGCTGCGCTTGAGGGTGCACGCCCTGATGCTGGAGCTGCAGCGGCTGGCCCTGCCGGGGATCCTCGACATCACGCCGGGCATCCGCTCGCTGCAGGTGCACTACGACGCCCGCGTCCTGTCGCAGGCCGAGCTGCTGGCCGCGCTCACCGCCGCCGAGGACCGGCTGGGCGGGCTGGATGATTTCGAGATCCCCAGCCGGGTGGTCTGGCTGCCGCTGTCCTGGAAGGACCCGGCGATCTACGAGACCATCGACAAGTACATGGCCAGCGTCCGCGACGACGCCCCCTGGTGCCCGGACAACATCGAGTTCATCCGCCGGATCAATGGTCTGGCGACCGAAGAGGACGTGCACCGCATCGTCTTCGACGCCCGCTACCTGGTGATGGGCTTAGGCGATGTCTATCTGGGCGCGCCGGTGGCGACGCCGGTCGATCCGCGCCACCGGCTGGTGACCACCAAGTACAACCCGGCCCGGACCTGGACCCCGCCCAACGTCGTGGGGATCGGCGGGGCCTATATGTGCGTCTATGGGATGGAGGGGCCGGGCGGCTATCAGCTGTTCGGACGGACGATCCAGGTGTGGAACACCTATCGCCAGACCGAGGCCTTCACCGACGGCAAGCCCTGGCTGCTGCGGTTCTTCGACCAGATCCGCTTCTTCCCCGTGAGCCACGAGGAGCTGACCGAATGGCGGCGGGACTTCCCGCTGGGCCGGCGGGCCTTGCGGATCGAGGAAGAGACCTTCCGGCTGTCGGACTATCGCAAGATGCTGGCCGACAACGCCGAGAGCATCGCGACCTTCCAGGCCACGCGACAGGCGGCCTTTGACGCCGAGCGCGCCGACTGGGAGGCCAAGGGCGAATTCGCCCGCGTCGAGGCCCTGAGCGCCGACAGCGCCGGGGCCGCCGAGACCGTGGCCATCGAGGCGCCTGAGGGCGCTGAACTCGTCGAAGCGCCCCTGGGCGGCAGCGTCTGGAAGATGTTGGTCCAGGTGGGTGACCGGGTCGAGAAGGGCGCGGTCATCGCCGTGATCGAGGCCATGAAGACCGAGTGCGACGTGGCCAGCCCCAGCGCCGGGGTGGTGCGCCAGGTCTACGCCCAGGAACGCCAGCCCATCGCGCCGGGCGCGCCGATGATCGCCGTGGAGCCCGCATGAGCCCGCGCCCCTCCGTCGTCCGCATCGCCGCCGAGGTCTCGTCCGGCGCCCGGTCCGCCGTCTCCTTCGCCGAGGAGGCCCTGGCGGCCATTGCGGCCTATGACGCCGTCCAGGCCCAGGCCTGGATCTGCCGGGCGGAGCCTGAGGCCGTCCTCGCCCAGGCTCGCGCGGTGGACGCCTGGATTGCGGCCGGAGAGGTGCTGCCCCTGGCCGGCGTGCCGTTCGCGGTGAAGGACAATATCGACGTGGCCGGCTTGCCGACCACGGCGGCCTGTCCGGCCTATGCCTATACGCCGGCGGTCTCGGCCGAGGTGGTGGCGCGGCTGATCGCTGCGGGCGCGATCCTGATGGGCAAGACCAACCTCGACCAGTTCGCCACCGGCCTGGTGGGGGCGCGAAGCCCCTATGGCCAGCCGCGCTGCGTCTACAATCTCGACTATGTCAGCGGCGGGTCGAGCTCGGGCTCGGGCGTCGCGGTGGGGGCGGGGCTGGTGGCCTTTGCGCTGGGCACCGACACAGCCGGCTCGGGCCGGGTGCCCGCAGCGTTCAACGGCCTGATCGGCCTGAAGCCCACCAAGGGCCGGTGGAGCACCAGCGGGGTGATCCCGGCCTGCCGCAGCCTGGACTGCGTGACGGTGATGACCAACGACGTGGCCGACGCGGCCCTGGTGGACCAGGTCGCCGCGGGCTTCGGCGCCGCCGATCCCTATTCTCGGCGGGCGCCGGCCACGCCGCCGGCGAGCCTGGGCGCGAGCTTCCGGTTCGCGGTCCCGCGGGCGGACCAGCTGGTGTTCATGGGCGACGGGGAGGCCGAGGTCTTTTTCGGACAGGCGGTCGAGCGCTTGAAGGCGATGGGCGGCGTGGCGGTGGAGATCGACGTCGAGCCACTCCTGGAGGCGGCCAAACTGCTCTATAGCGGCCCCTGGGTGGCTGAGCGGACGGCGGCCATCGAGGACCTGATCCGCGACAATCCCGGCGCCATCCATCCCACGGTGCGGGCCATCGTCCAGGGCGGGATAGGGGTGACCGGGGTGGAGGCCTTCAAGGGCCAGTACCAGCTGGCCGCCTATGCGCGGGCGGCCGAGGCGGTGTTCGACGCGGCCGAGGTGTTGCTGCTGCCCACTACGCCGACCATCTTCCGCCTGCGGGAGGTGAACGCCGAGCCCTTTGCGCTCAACGGGGCGCTGGGCCTCTACACCAACTTCGTCAACCTGCTGGACATGAGCGCCATCGCCGTGCCGGCGGGCTTCCGCGCCAATGACACCGGCTTTGGCGTCACCCTGATCGGGCCGGCCTGGGCGGACGCCGCCCTGCTCGAGCTCGCCCGCCGCTATGAGGAGATCGCCCCGATGCCCGAGGCCCCCGCGCTCGACACCACCGGCAAGCCGCAGACCGTGAAGCTGGCGGTGGTCGGCGCCCACCTGGCCGGCATGCCCCTGCACTGGCAACTGACCAGCCGTGACGCCCGGCTGGTGGCGCGGACCAAGACCGCTGCGGCCTACAAGCTGTTCGCTATGACCAACACCACGCCGTTCAAGCCGGCCCTGATCCATGTGGGCGAGGGCGGTGGGGCGCTGGAGGTCGAGGTCTATGAGCTCGGCGTCGAGCACTTCGGCAGCTTCGTGGTCGAGGTGCCGGCGCCCCTGGCCATCGGCACGGTGACCCTGGAGGACGGTTCGAGCGTCAAGGGGTTCGTGGCCGAACCGCGGGCCATGGACGGGGCTGAGGACATCACCCACCTGGGCGGCTGGCGGGCCTATATCGCAGGTCTTCCGAAATAGGATTATTGTGCGGCGCAGCATGGCGGGTCTAAGAGTGCGGACCTGACTCACCTGGAGCCGCGCAAATGTCTCTGAAATCAAAGACCGCCGTCGTCACCGGCTCCACCAGCGGCATCGGCCTGGCCTATGCGCGGGCCATGGCGGCGCAGGGCGCCAATGTGATGATCAATGGCTTTGGCGCAGCCGACGCCGTTGAGGCCGAGCGGGCGAAGATCGAGGCCGACTTCGGGGTGCGATGCGCCTATTCCCCCGCTGACATGACCAAGCCGGACGAGATCGCCGCGATGGTCGCCCTGGCCGAGCAGACCTTTGGCTCGGTGGACGTGCTGATCAACAACGCCGGAATCCAGCATGTGGACCCGGTGGAGAACTTCCCGCTGGAGAAGTGGGACCAGATCATCGCCATCAACCTGTCCTCGGCCTTCCACGCCATTCGCGCCGCCCTGCCGGGGATGAAGGCGCGCAAGTGGGGCCGGATCATCTCGACGGCCTCGGCCCACTCGTTGGTCGCCTCGCCGTTCAAGTCGGCCTATGTCACCGCCAAGCACGGCCTGGTCGGCCTGACCAAGACCGTGGCGCTGGAGGCCGCGGCGTTTGGCGTCACCGCCAACTGCATCAGCCCAGGCTATGTCTGGACGCCGCTGGTGGAGAACCAGATCCCCGACACCATGAAGGCTCGCGGCCTGAGCCGGGACGAGGTGATCAACAACGTCCTCCTGGCCGCCCAGCCCACCAAGCAGTTCGTCACCGTCGACCAGGTGGCGGCGATCGCGGTCTTCCTGTGCTCGGACGCGGCGTCCCAGATCACGGGGGCGAACCTGTCGGTGGACGGGGGTTGGACGGCGGCTTGATCGCCAAGCTGCTCCCCCTCTGGGGACGCGCTCAACAATGTCATCCCGGTTTTCGCATCAGCGAAAGACCGGGACCCATAGACACCGATCTAGCCGGAGAACCCTGCGCATATGGGTCCCGGATAAGCGCTACGCGCTTTCCGGGATGACACCCGCAATCTTGGCCACCTCGGGCGGGATCGCCGCGCGCTTCTTTTCGTCCAACGGAAAGTCGTAGACGGCGGTGGAGCCGTAGCGATTGGGGGCTTGCGGGTCGTGGCGGCGCTTGTCGAAGGCCACGACCCGGGAGCCGAGCTTGAAGGCTTCCTTGATGTCGTGGGTGACCATCAGGATGGTCAGCTTGTGTTCGCGCCAGAGCTCCAGGATCAGCTCGTGCATGTCCAGGCGCACGCCGGGGTCCAGGGCGCCGAAGGGCTCGTCCAGCAACAGGATGCGGGGGCGGGTGATCAGGGCCTGGGCGATGGCCAGGCGCTGCTGCATGCCGCCGGACAGGGCGGCGGGATAGGTCTTCAGATTGTGGCCCAGGCCCACCCGGTCGAGCAGGGCGCGGGCCTCGTCGCGGACCTGACGCTTGGCCTTGCCGGAGAGGCGGCCGGTGAGGCGCGCGCCTGAGCACTCTGGGCCGAACATCACGTTCTGCAGGGCGTTGAGGTGCGGGAAGACCGAGTAGCGCTGGAACACCACGCCGCGGTCAGGGCCAGGTTCGGGGGCGAGCGGCTCGCCATCCAGCAGGATGCGGCCGCGGCTGGGCGCCTCCTGACCGAGCGCCAGGCGCAGGAAGGTGGTCTTGCCGGCCCCCGACGGACCGATGATCGAGACGAAGGCGCCGTCCTCGATATCGAGATCGACCTTTTCGAGCACGATCTTGTCGCCGTACTCGACCCAGACATTGCGGAAGGACAGGGCCGACATCAGTGCGCCCTCCGGGGGTGAGCCCAGCCGTAGAAGCCGCGGCTCCAGGCGACGAGGGCGAGGTCCATGATCACCGCCAAGAGGGTGATCCAGACGACGTAGGGCAGGATGATGTCCATCGACAGATAGCGACGGACGAGGAAGATCCGGTAGCCCAGGCCGACATCGGCGGCGATGGCTTCGGCGGAGATCAGATAGACCCAGGCGGGGCAGAGGGAGAGCCGCAGGTTCTCGATCAGGCGGGGCAGGGCCTGGGGCAGGGCGACGCGGATCAGGGTCAGCCAAGCGCCGGCGCCCAGGGTCTGGGCCTTGACGATCTGCTCTTCGGGCAGGGCGCGGACGTGGCCGGCGAGGTCGCGGACCATGACCGGGGTCACGCCCACGAAGATCAGCACAATCTTCGAGACCTCGCCCAGGCCGAAGACGATGAACAGGATCGGCAGGACGGCGATGGGCGGGATCACCGAGATGGTGGCGGTGACGGGCCCAAGACCCGCGTTCACATAGGGAAACAGGCCGATCACCAGGCCGAGGACCAGGGTGGTGGCGGCGGCCAGACCCATGGCGATTCCCAGCCGGCGCAGGCTGGCCTTGGTGTCGGCGACGAGGGGCACCTCGCCGGTGCGCGGGTCGACCTCGAAAGCCATGGTCTGCACGGCTTCCGCCATGGCGGCGGGGATCGGGGTGATCTTGTCGCGGGGGTTTTCCGAGTGGCGGGCGCTGGCCACGCCCAGATAGAGGAGGGCCAGGGCCAGGATCGGCAGCAGGCCCAGGAGGAAGCGGGCGCCGCCCCCCGGCCGGGCGTTCAGCAATCGGCGCATGGGGCGGTCACCACTTCCAGTCTCTAGGGCAGTCTCAGGTTCAGGCTCAGAGCTTGCCGTCGGCGGCGAGCTGGACCCAGGTCGGGTCGTAGCGCAGCTTCACATTGGCCGGGTCGCCGAGGATCTTGCCGCCCGGGAACTCGATGCCGATGTCGTCCACCGACTTCGCGCCCTGGCCGAACAGGCCGATCTGGAAGCTGAACTTGCGCACCCGGTCATTGGCGGTGACCAGATCCGGGCTGGTGGTGGCCGCCAGCGCCATCTTCGGATCGTAGTAGAGGTGAGTGGTCTTCAGCTGGGCCTCGTAGCCGGCCAGGTCGGTGCCCGACAGCTTGGCCATGGCCTCGCGGGCCGCCTTGCCCTCGGCGTCCTGGCGATACATCAGCTGGGTGGTTTCGTACCAGATGCCGGTCAGGGCCTTGACCAGGTTGGGGTTGGCCTTGGCGACCTCGGTGGAGATGACCAGGGTGTCGAGGATCTCGCCCGGGATCTTGGAGGAGTTGAAGACCTCCTTGGCGCCGGCCATCTTCTTGATCTCGGATAGCTGCGGGTTCCAGGGCACGACGGCCTTGGTCTCAGGCGCGGAGAAGGCGGCGACGATGTCGGCGTCGGAGGTGTTGACCACCTTGACGTCGGTGAGCTTCAGGCCGGCGCTCTCCAGGCCGCGGGCCAGGAGGTAGTGCGACACCGAGTTTTCCACCAGGTTCACCGGCCGGCCCTTGATGTCAGCCAGGCTGGCGCCGTTCTTCAGGACGATCCCGTCATTGCCGTCGGAATAGTCGCCGATCATGACGACCGTGGTGTCCTTGCCAGAGGCGGCGGGGATGGTGAGGGCGTCCATGTTTGTGGAGGTCACGCCGTCCAGCTTGCCGGCGGTGAACTGGTTCAGGCTTTCGACGTAGTCGTTGATCTGGACGACCTTGATCTTGACCCCGTACTTGTCGGCCCACTTCTTCACGATGCCGCTCTGCTCGGCATAGGGCCAGGGCATCCAGCCGGCGTAGATGGTCCAGCCGATGGTGTATTCCTTGGCCGCGGCGGCGGCGGGCGCCTGCGCCTTGGTCTCGGCCTTCTGACCGCAGGCCGCCAGCGCCAGGCTGGCGGCGGCGACCGTCGCCGCGACGCGAATTCCGTTAAGCCACTTGGTCATGCTCGTTCCCTCGAAGCGGCGATCGGAGCCCAGCGCCGATCCTCGCGGGTATTACAGACTGTGGAGTTCGTAATATTCCAAGCCGCGCTGCGCCTCCTGGCGCGACACAGCGCGCGGCGCCGGAAAACTACGCACCGAGGCCGGCTGCTGATCGCGCAGGGGTCAATTTCCCGGCGAGGGGCGCGGGCGTGGAAAGGGCGCTTGGGTGTTACGAGCGCCGCCATCCGTAATAATCGCAGCCGTGAAGGAGCCAGGCATGCCCAAGGATTTTCAGGCCTTGCCGGTGGTGGACATCTCCGGCCTGTCCTCCGGCGATCCCGCCGCGCGCCAGGCCTGCGCCGAGGCGCTCGGCCGCGCCGCCCGTGAGGTGGGTTTTCTCTATGTGACCGGGCATGGCCTGGCAGAGGCGCTGTTCGACGACCTGCTGGGCCAGGCCAAGCGGTTCTTCGCCCGGCCGATGGCGGACAAGATGGCCTGCTATATCGGCGGCTCGGTCAATCACTCCGGCTATGTGCCGGAAGGCGAGGAGGTGTTCGCCGACGGCAAGATTGATCGCAAGGAAGCCTTCGACGTGGGCCAGGATCGGCCGGACGCCGACGGGTCCGAGCCGATGACGGGGCCGAACCTGTGGCCGGACGACCCGGCCTTCAAGGCGGCGGCCAGCGCCTATTATGCGGCGGTGGCGGGGCTGGCGCGGCGGCTGTTCGGAGGCTTTGCGCTCGCCCTGGGCCTGCCGCAGGATCACTTCGAGCCGCACCTGACGGCGCCGTCGGCTCAGTTGCGGCTGATCCACTATCCCTTCGACGCCGACGCTCCGCCGGACCAGCAGGGGATCGGGGCGCACACGGACTATGAGTTCTTCACCCTGCTGCGCGGCACCGCGCCGGGGTTGGAGGTGCTGAACGGCGAAGGCGCCTGGATCGACGCTCCGCCGGTGGCGGGCGCCTTCGTGGTCAATATCGGCGACATGCTGGAGGCCTGGACCAACGGGGTGTTCACCGCGACCACCCACCGGGTGCGACGGGTGGCGGAGGAACGCTACAGCTTCCCGTACTTCGCCGCGTGCGACTATGCGACGGTGGTGGAGCCGCAGGCCGCCTTCGTGACGCCGGAGCGTCCGGCGCGCTATCCGCGGCTGGTCTCCGGCGACCACCTGTTCGCCCAGACCGTGAAGACCTTCCAGTACCTGAAGCCCCTGCGCGAGACGGTGGGCCAGACCGCGGCGTTCGGGCGGGTGGAGGGGCGGTAGCTTCCTATACTGTCCGCCCCTCCAGCCAGGGCCAGGTGGACGCGGTGATGCGCCAGGCGCCGTCGGGCCCGATGACGCCGAAGCTTATGCGCATCGACAGGGCGTCGATGGCGGTGGCGCGGTCGCCGGCGGCCAGGGCGGCCTGCACGATCTCGGCCAGGGTGGCGCCGGGGGGCAGGGGGAACTCCCGCTCGGTGATGTCCATGAAATAGCCGCCGGCCCGCACGCGCAGACCGTCCTCGCGCCGCCAGGCCTGAAGGTCACCGCGGCTTTGCGGGTCGCGGCGCCAGATCTCCTGGTAAGGCGTGTGGATCCCGTCCTCGATCATCAGGTCGCCGTCGAGGCGGAAGGCGCCTTCGTCGGGGACGCCGGAGGGCGGCTGGTAGTCCAGGTCGCGGCGCCAGAAACAGACCCCGTCGCCGACGCTGAGCTCGCCCGCGAACCCCTGGACCGCGGCCAGGTCCAGGAGCTCGGCGTCGGAGTAGTCCGCGAAGCAGGTGGCGCCCGGCCGCGCCGGTCGGTCGGCAGGGACGCGGAGATCGGCGTACCAGCTGGAGGTCTGGAGCCACACGACGGTGGTGGTTTCGTCCCGGCCGCCGTCGGGCGTGGTGATCAGCTCGCGGCGCCAAAGGCCGGTGAGGTCGGCGGGGACGGACATCGGATCAGGGCCTCCAGGCGTGCAGCCGACCCTGGCACGCCGTCGCCGCGGCGATGAGCAAAACGGCGCCTGCGAGGCAGGCCTTCGCCTGAATCGCCGTCAGATCGAACAAATGCCAGGCGTCGGCGCTTTTGGGCGTCATTTCGTTTACAGGCGATGATTTGCGTGCACACTCATCCATGTGAAGCGAGATTTGGGCTTCATTTTTTGAAATTGGATTGAAAACCGGCGCGGTGGGCGGCCCAGGGTGGCGGCGGTGACGGGTTTCGGCGCTCTGCGGGGGAAGATGATGAAGATGAAGTCGAAAAGCTTGGCGGCCCTCCTGATGGCCGGGGCCATGGCCCTGCCGGCCGCGGTGGCGCACGCCGAGGCGACGCCGGCCATGCGCGAGGCGGCGACCGCGGGCGTGGACGCCCGGGCCAAGCTCGCCCAGCAGATGGTCGATCAGGTGTTCTCCTACGCCGAGCCGGGCTTCCAGGAGTTCAAGACCTCGGAATATCTGACCGGCATCCTGGAGAAGAACGGCTTCAAGATCACCCGCGGCGTCGCCGGTATCCCCACCGCCTGGACGGCGACCTGGGGCGAGGGCGGACCGCTGGTCTCCCTGGGCAGCGACATCGACGGCCTGCTGGGCCTGTCCCAGTATCCGGGCATCGGCGACATCAAGCCGATGGTCGAGGGCGCGCCGGGCCACGGCGAGGGCCACAATTCCGGCATGCCGCTGATGGTGGTCGCCGCCCTGGCCGCCAAGGACGTGATGGAGAAGAACAAGATCCCGGGCCGGCTGATGCTGTGGCCGGGGGTCGCCGAGGAACTGCTGGCCACCAAGGCCTTCTATGTGCGCGAAGGCATGTTCAAGGGCGTGGACGCCTCGATCTTCGTCCACGTCGGCCGTGATTTCTCCACCGGCTGGGGGCCCGGCGGCAACAATGGCATGGTCTCGGTGGAGTACACCTTCCACGGCAAGACGGCGCACGCGGCGGGCCAGCCCTGGGACGGTCGCAGCGCGCTCGACGCCGTCGAGATCATGGACACCGCCTGGAACTTCCGGCGCGAGCACCTGCCGATCACCCAGCGCTCGCACTATGTGATCACCAATGGCGGCGGCCAGCCGAACATCGTCCCCGGCGTGGCCTCGGTCTGGTATTACTTCCGCGAGAACGACTTCCAGTCGATCCGCAAGCTCTATGAACTCGGCAACAAGATCTCGGAAGCCGCCGCCATGGCGACCGACACGACGGTCGAGCACCACGTCCTGGGCTATGCGGCCCCGAACTATTCCAACCGGCCCCTGGCTGAGGCGGCGTTCAAGAACATCCAGGCGGTCGGCATGCCGCAGTGGAGCGACGCGGACAAGGCCTTCGCCGCCCGGGTGCAGAAGGCCAACGGTTTCAAGCCGACGCCGCTGTCCACAGAGGTGACGCCGCTGTCGACGCCAGAGACCCGCGGGCCGTCCACCGGCGGCGGCTCGGACGACATCGGCGACGTGATGTGGAACGTGCCCACCATCACCATCCGCTATCCGTCGAACATTCCGGGCGCCATCGGCCACAACGTGACCTCGGCCATGGCGATGGCGACGCCCATCGCCCACAAGGGCGTGGTGGTCGGCGCCAAGGCGGTCGCCCTGACCGTGCTGGACATCATGACCACGCCCAAGCTGGTGGCCGACGCGAAGGACTGGTTCCAGAACGTTCAGCTCAAGGACGACAAGTACGATCCGGTGCTGAGCGCGGCCGACAAGCCGGCCATCTGGCTGAACACCGACACGATGTCGAAGCTGCGTGCGAAGATGGAGCCCTTCTACTACAACCCCAAGAAGTACGACACCTATCTCGACCAGCTGGGCATCAAGTATCCAGACGGCACGGTCAAGTAACCGCTCGACCCACACCGTGCCCGGCGTCGACCTTGGTCGGCGCCCTACCGGGGAGGCGCAAGGCCCGCGCCTCCCCGGTTCGATTCCGGGCTCAGCCCGCCGGGTCCTGGAAGACGATGGGCGGCGGGTCCTGGCTCATCACCTGACGCATGACGAAGCTGGAGCGGATCTTGGCCACGTGAGGCAGGGTCGATAGCTCGCTGCGATAGACCCGGTCGTAGTCCTGGAACGACTTCACGTGCAGCATGATCAGGAAGTCGGTGTCGCCGGAGACGAAGCCGCAATAGGAGACCGAGGGGCACTTCACCACCTCGCGCTCGAACTCGATCAGCGCCTTCTCGTTCTGCGAGCTCAGCTCGATGGCGACGAACACCACCACACTGTAGCCGAGCAGCGGCATGTTCAGGTTCGCTGAATAGCTCAGCACCGCCTGACGCTCTTCCAGGCTCTTGCGCCGACGGGCCACTGCGGTGCTGGAAAGATTGATTTTCTCTCCCAACCAGACGTCAGAAGCCCGTCCGTCCGCGCAAAGCTCCTTTAGGATGCGATAATCCACGTCATCCAGGTCGAGCTGTTCCGATTTCGACATTGAACCTCCGTGTCCGTGCATAATTCAGTAGCACATCGGTCTTTTCGACGACGAATTTCCACATTTCGCAAGTCGTTTTCCGGGGCTCCCCTAGTCTTGGACTCGTGAAGGCCGGGAAACGGGCGTCGATCAAGGTCGTCGCCCGGCAGCCGGCCAAGGGGGGAACGCGCAAGACGGACCTGGGCGACGCGAACGCCGGGGTCTTCGGGGCGCGAGTTGGGGATGGCGTCGCTGAACGCGGAGCGGCGGAAAATCCCTTGTACTCAAGATGTTAAGCGACGCGTCGAGGTGAGCTCGGCGCGTGGGGGGTCGCTTAGTCTCTCACAGGACGACGCGGCGAAGAGTAACGGGCGGCCTGGTCCGCCCCTCAACTGAACTCGAGGCCGAGGACAATTATGAGCAACTCGACGAAATTGCAGTTCGCCAACAGCGTGCGGCGCTACGCCCTCGCCACGGCCAGTGTGACCGCCCTTTTGACCAGCGCGCCCCTGGCGCTTGCGGACGACGCGGCGGCCAAGGATCCGGAACTCGAAGAGGTGGTGGTCACCGGCTCGCGCGTGGTGCGCGACGGCTATGACGCGCCGACCCCGGTGAACGTTCTGGGAGCGGACGAAATCAAGGCGGCCGCGGCCCCGAACATCGCTGACTTCGTCAACACCCTGCCTTCGGTGGCGGGCTCGGCCACCGCCGCGAACTCCGCCGGCAGCCTGTCCAACGGCCAGGCCGGGATCAGCGCCCTGAACCTGCGCGCCCTGGGCACCGGCCGGACGCTGGTGCTGTTTGATGGCCAGCGCTCTGTGGTCTCGGCGGCGACGGGCCAGGTGGACACCAACACCTTCCCGCAGGCCCTGATCAGCCGGGTGGAAGTGGTGACCGGCGGCGCGTCCTCGGCCTACGGGTCCGACGCGGTCGGCGGGGTCGTCAACTTCATCCTCGACAAGGACTATACCGGGGTGAAGGCGACCGCCGAATACGGCGAGACCACCTACGGCGACAACGAGAACTGGAAGTTCAACCTGACCGCCGGCGCCAAGTTCGCCGGGGGCCGCGGCCATGTCCTGTTCAGCGGCGAGCGGGTGCGCCAGGACGGCGTGCACTATTACAGCCGCGACTGGAACAAGAGCGGCTACTTCGGGGTGCGCAATCCCGACACCTCGGCCGGCGCGCCCTGGTTCATTGTCTCCAAGAATGTCGGCATCTCGGCCTATACGCCGGGCGGCCTGATCACCAACACGGCGCTCAAGGGCACCTATTTCGGGGTCGGCGGTGCGGTCAACCAGCTGAACTATGGGGCGGTGACCGGCCAGTGGATGATCGGCGGCGACTGGAAGTATTCCTCCAGCGGCATGAATGGCACCAACAGCCTGGCTCCTGACGAGGAGCGCGACAGCCTGTTTGGTCGGGTGAGCTATGAGCTGACCGACCACCTCAGCGTCTTCGGTCAGGCCTCCTACGCCAAGTATTCTGGCCTGTCCTACTACATCAATCCGACCCAGACCGGGATCGTGATCCAGGCCGACAACGCCTACCTGCCGGCGTCGGTGAAGGCCCAGATGACGACCCTGGGCCTGAAGACCTTCACCATGGGGACCAGCAACGCCGACATGCCGGCCTCGGGCTCGAACAATGAGCGCGAGACCTGGCGCTATGTCGCCGGGATCAATGGTGACTTCGAGGCCTTCGGCCTGGCGGTCGACTGGGACGGCTACTACCAGCACGGCAAGACCGAGACCCTGGAGCTCGAGACCCCGACCTGGAACACGGCTCGCCTGACGCTGGCCACTGATGCAGTGGTCAATCCGGCCAACGGCCAGATCGTCTGCCGCTCGACCTTGACCAACCCGACCAACGGCTGCGTGCCGCTGAACCGCTTCGGGGTCGGCGTGGCCAGCCAGGCGGCGCTGAACTACGTGCTCGGCACCCCCTGGCGGACCCAGGAATTCAAGCAGGATGTTGCGGCGGTCAACTTCCGCACGAACAGCATCGAAGGCTGGGCGGGGCCGATCTCCCTGGCGGTGGGCGCCGAGTACCGCAAGGAGAGCATGGACGGCTATGTGCCGACCGAATACCAGGCCAGCGGCTGGAAGTACGGCAACTACAAGGTCACCAAGGGCGACCTGAACGTCAAGGAAGCCTATGTCGAGGTCCTGATCCCGCTGCTCAAGGGCCTGGATCTGAACAGCGCTGGTCGGTACACGGACTATTCCACCTCCGGCGGCGTGAAGACCTGGAAGATCGGCCTGACCTATTCGCCGATCGACGACATCACGTTCCGCGCGTCGCGGTCGCGCGACATCCGCGCCGCCAACATGAGCGAGCTCTATGACAGCGGCACCGCCCGCTCGAACTCGGTCAATATCAACGGCGCCTCGGTGGCCTTCGTGCAGAACCTGCAGGGCAATCCCGCGGCGGCGCCGGAAGTGGCCGACGGCTATGGGGTCGGGATCGTGGTGCAGCCGCGCTTCCTGCCGGGCTTCGCGGCCTCAGTGGACTACTACGACATCAAGGTCGACGGGGTGATCAGCTTCGTCACCGCGCAGCAGACGGCGGATTACTGCACGATCAACAAGATCGCCGCCTACTGCAACAACATGATCTATTCTGGCGGTGTGCTGCAGACGATCAACCTGTACTACGCCAACCTGAACAAGATGATCGCCCGCGGCCTCGACGTGGAGGCCTCCTACCGGGTCAACCTGGCGGATCTCTATGAGCCGCTGGCGGGTGACCTGGCCCTGCGTCTGCAGGCCACCCACTATATCGAGAACGTCACGGACGACGGTGTGACGGCGATCAACCTGGCGGGGGCCAACACCTCCAGCACGCCGGACTGGGTCTACCGCTTCTCGGCGTCCTACAAGCTGGACGACTGGAAGTTCGACCTCACCGCCCGCGGGGTGAGCGACGGTGTGGTCAGCAACGCCTACACCCAGTGCCTCTCGGCCTGCCCGGCCAGCGTCTCGCCCTACTTCACCATCAACGACAACCACGTTGATGGGGCCCTGACCTGGGACCTGGCGGTCAACAAGTCCTTCGAGATCAACAATATGGATCTCGAGACCTACTTCTCGATCAAGAACCTGTTCAACAGCGAACCGGTGCTGGTGGCCAACCCCGCCAACCTGGGGGCCGAGAACACGGTGGGCTATCTGCAGACCAACCGCACCCTCTATGACGTCATGGGCCGGACCTTCCGGTTCGGCGTGCGGATGGAGTTCTAGGCGATTGAAGAGCCGCCCCGGTTCGCCGGGGCGGCTATAGTTCGACCCCAAGCGTAACCCCGGGGGGATTCGATGAGACCAGGACTTCGCCGCGCCATGCTTCGTCCCGCCGTCCTGGCGCTGTTCGCCGCGACGGCGCTGTCGTCCACCGTGGCGGTCGGGGCGCCTGTGACGCCTGCAGCCCCGGCCCCCGCAACCCAAACCCTGTTCGGGGTGAAGTCGGATGCGGCGAGCGGCAAGATCCTCATCACGCTTCCGGCGCCCGGCGCTGACGGCGTGCTGGGTCGCTACATCTACGCCACGGGCCTGCGCACCGGCCTGGGCTCGCCCAATATCCGGCTGGATCGCGGCATGCAGGGGCCTGACCAGCTGGTCGTCTTCCGCCGCTATGGCAAGAAGATCGCGGTCCAGTTCGAGAACCCGACCTACCGCGCCACCGGCGCCAGCGCCGCCGAACAGGCCGCGGCCCGGGACTCCTTCGCCTTCACCACCGTGTGGATGACCGACATCGCCCAGACGGAGGCCGACGGGCGGATCACCATCGACATCGCGCCCTTCCTGACCAAGGACATGATCGGCGTCGCCCAGGAGTTGGCTCAAGGCGGGGCCAAGGGCTATCGGCTGGCGGAAAACCTCAGCACGCCGGATTTCAGCGCGACGGCGGCCTTCCCCGACAATGTCGAGTTCGAGGCCCTGCAGACCTTTCAGACCGACACGCCCGGCGGCGAGGTCGCGCGCCTGGTTCCCGATCCGCGCCAGCTGAGCCTGGTGACCCACCATTCCTTCGTACGCCTGCCAGAGCCTGGCTACACGCAGCGCCTGTTCGATCCGCGCACCGGCGGGTTTTCGACCCCGGTGGTCGATTTCGCCAAGCCGCTGGGGGAGAGCCTCGTCTACCAGCTGGCCAACCGCTTCCGGCTGGAGAAGGTCGATCCGAGCGCGCCGCGCTCCAAGGTCAAGAAGCCGATCATCTTCTATATCGACCCGGCCGCGCCCGAGCCGGTGCGCACCGCGGTGATTGAGGGCGTGGGCTGGTGGTCGCAGGCGTTTGACGCCGCGGGCTTCATCGACGGGTTCCAGGCCAAGCTGCTGCCGCCGGGCGTCGATCCGCGCGACGTGCGCTACAACATGGTCAACTGGAGCAACCGGGCGACGCGGGGCTGGTCCTACGGCCAGGTGATCACCGATCCGCGCACGGGCGAGATCATCAAGGGCAACGTGGTTCTCGGCTCGCTGCGCATGCGCCAGGACATGATCATCTTTGAAAGCCTGGTGGGGACGGATGGGGTCGGCAAGGGCGGACCCAATGATCCGGTGGAGGCGACCCTGGCGCGTCTGCGCCAACTGGGCGCCCACGAGGTCGGCCATGCCCTGGGCTTCATGCACAACTTCGCCGGATCCACCCAGGGCAAGACCTCGGTGATGGACTATCCGGGGCCGCAGATCGACCTGAAGGACGGCAAGCTCGACCTGAGCAACGCCTATGCGGTCGGGATCGGCAGCTGGGACAAGTTCACGGTGGACTGGCTGTATGGCCAGGCCGCGCCGGGTGTTGAGCCCGAGGGCGAGGCCCGCGCCAAGGTGGCCAGGATGGTGGCCGCTGGAACCCGCTACATCACCGATATCGACGGCCGCGCACCGGATACGCCCAATCCCTGGGGCAGCATGTGGGACAACGGCGATGATCCGTCTGCAGAATTAATCCGCATGCTGAGCGTCCGAGGGGTGGCCATCGCCGGCTTCGGCCAGAAAGCGCTCTTGCCCAATGAGCCGGTGGCGGCCCTGCGGCGTCGCTTCGTGCCGGTCTGGCTGCTGCATCGCTACCAGGTGGAGGCGGCGGCCAAGATGGTTGGCGGGATCGACTATGTCTATGCGGTGAAGGGGGATGGAACCCCGCCGGCCCGGCCGGTGGCGGCCGCGACCCAGCGCGCGGCCCTGGACGCCTTGCTCGCCACCCTGTCGGCGGAAATCCTTACGGTTCCGGATGTTCTGGTCGGCGAACTGTCGGCCGGGATCAATGGCGCGCCGGACCGGCAGAGCGATATCGAGGTGATGGACACCGCCAGCGCCGCGGCCTTTGACCCCCTGGTGGCGGCGGATGTGGGCGCGGAGGTGACATTGAACACCCTGCTGGCGCCGGCCCGCCTGACGCGGGTTTACGAGCAGCACCGCCGCGACCCGGCGAATCTTGGTCTGGACGAACTGGTCGATCAGCTGCTGACGAAAACCGTCAGTAGGCGGAATAGCGACCTCGAGCGACGGATCGCCTATCGCACGGTGTTGGCCCTGGCCAAGGCGGCGCATGATCCGGAGACGTCGCCCGACGTGGCCCTCGTGCTGACCGCGCGGCTCGACGCCTTGGCGGCGCAGCTCGCCAAGGGCGGCGACGCCTGGTCCCGCGGCCTTTCGCGCACCCTGTCCGATCCGGATCTCCTGGAGAAGGAACTGGCCAAGGCGCCCCGCGCGCCCTCCGTGCCGCCTGGCATGCCGATCGGCGCGGAGACTGGCTGGATGGACGACGTCATGTGAATTCCGGTCGGCGTTCGCAAACCCGCGGGCACGTCCCCGCCGACAGGAACAGCGGCCCTGGATGAGCTCCCATCCGGGGCCGCGTCTTATTCGGGCTTGCGGAACACCGTGTGGTCGATCCGCTCCAGGGCCAGATCCGCCCCCGCCATGGACTCCGAGTGGCCGACCACCAGGTAGCCCCCCGGCGCCAGGCGGTCGGCGAGCCGCCGTAGAACCCGCGCCTGGATGGCGTGATCGAAATAGATCAGCACGTTGCGACAGAAGATCAGATGGATCGGGTCGCCGACGGGATAGACCGGATCCATCAGGTTGAGCCGGGCGAAGGCCATCTTGGCCCGCAACTCCGGCGCGATCCGCACCAGGGGCCGCCCGTCGGTCGAGACCCGGACATATCGGCGCCGGATGTCAGCGGGAATGGTCTGGGTGAGGGGGGCTTCGAAGATGCCCTGCTGGGCCACCGCCAGGACACGGCTGCAGATGTCGGTGCCCAGCACATGATAGTCGAGGCCGGGCGTGCGGTCGGCGGCGGCCTGCAGCATCATGGCGATCGAATAGGGCTCGGGGCCGGTGGAGCAGGCGGCGCTCCAGGCGCGGATCTTGCGCACCCCGGCCTCCAGCAGGCTGGGCAGCATCTGCTGGCTCATCAACTCGAAGTGCCGGGGTTCGCGGAAGAAGTCGGTCTTGTTGACCGTCGCCGCGTCGATCAGTTCGACCGCCTCCGTCGCCAGGCCGCCCCCCTCCAGCACGAAGGCCAGATAGTCCTCGAGGCTTTTGAAGCCCGCAGTGATGCGCCGCCGCCGCAGGTTGGTCTCAAGCATGATGCGGCGGCTGGGCGGGGTGCGGATGCCGGCGCGCGCCTCGACGAATTGGGCGATCCGCGCAAAGGCGTCCGCGTCCAGCAGGTCAGACGCGGATGGGTCTTCGGCGAAGGGCGGGGTGAGCGCGCCCGTCTGTGGAGGCGTTGCGAATGCGAGCATGGCGTCCCGGCCGCGGATAGGCGGCCTTCCTTAGGCCTCTCTTTGAGGCCGCCGTGCTTAAGCGGAGGTAAGGGTGGGTCGTGGCGCAGCCCCGGGGCGACCCGCAACGGGGGGCGTATGGTTTCCCGGCCTTGTCAGGGCGCGAGGTCAGGCGTCGAAGGCCAGGCCCCGGACGCGGGCGACGTGAAAGTCGCCGCTGACTGACAGCACGATCCAGTCGCCCGGGCGGGCGACTTCCTGGCCCTGGGGTGTGGCCACCTGGATCAGGCCGCTGGGGTCGATCATGGCGCCGCACTCGCCCAGCCACATCTGCAGGGCGCTCCAGTTGCGCGCATCATCGGGCCCCGGCACGCGCAGCGCCGCTCCGTGATCGAATTTCGCCGCTCGTGAACGCCGCATGTCTCGCCTGCCGTAGTCGGGAGACCGATTCGCACCTGAGTCGGTATCGAGGGTCTTAATGGCCGTAAATGAGGTGCGCCGTCCGTCGGCCGCCCGCCGCCGGGATAGATTTTCTGGCGCCCCTGCCAAGTTTAATCCGATATGCCCGATAGGGATAAACGGATTATGTCCCCCTCATGTCCAATCTGGGAGGGGATGCCCACATGAACTCGACCACGAAATCCGCGCGACCCGCGCGCACCGCCTTCCTGGCCTTGCTGTTCGCCAGCGCCGCCTCGTCCGCCCTGGCCGACGCGGCGGCCGACGTCACCAATGTCGAGGAGGTGACCGTCACGGCCCGCCGCCGGGAGGAAACGGTGCAGGAGATCCCGCTGGCCGTGTCGGTGATCGGCGGCAAGCAGATCGATCAGGTTGGCGCCTTCAACGTCAATCGCCTGACCCAGCTCGCGCCGACCCTGCAGTTCTATTCGTCGAACCCGCGCAACACCTCGGTGAATATCCGTGGCCTGGGCGTGCCCTTCGGCCTGACCAGCGACGGCTTCGAGCAGGGCGTCGGGATCTATGTGGACGATGTCTATAACTCGCGGGTGGCCGCGGCGACCTTCGACTTCCTGGACGTGGCCCAGATCGAGGTGCTGCGCGGGCCCCAGGGCACGCTCTACGGCAAGAACACCACGGCCGGCGCCATCAACATCACCACCAACCAGCCGACCTTCGACTTCCAGGCCAAGGGCGAGGTGTCGGTGGGCGATCTGGACTATCGCCAGGTGAAGGCGGCGGTGTCCGGGCCGCTGTCGGAGACGGTCGCGGCCCGTCTGGTGGTCAGCTCCACCAGCCGCCGCGGCACGATCTACAATGTGGCCCGCAAGGTCTGGATCAACGAACAGGACAATCTGGGCGTCCGCGGCCAGCTGCTGTTCCAGCCCAATGACAATCTGAATATCACGCTCAGCGCCGACTACAGCGCCCAGGACGCCGAGTGCTGCGCCCAGATCTATGTGCGCACCGGAGCGACCCAGCGGCCGCTGGCCCGGCAGTACGCCGCCCTGACCACGGCCCTGAACTACGCCGTGCCCAGCACCAATCCCTTTGATCGCCTGACCGACACCGACGTTGACCTCAATGCCGGCAACAAGCTGGGCGGCGCCTCGGCCCGCGTGCTCTGGAACGTCGGACCCGGGACCCTGACCTCGGTCACGGCCTGGCGGTTCTGGGACTGGGAGCCGGTCAATGACCGCGACTTCCTGGGCCTGTCGATCGTCGCCAAGTCGCAGAACCCGTCGCAGCAGGACCAGTACACCCAGGAGCTCCGTTACAACTATACGGGCGAGCGCTTCGACTATGTGGTCGGCGCCTTCGCCTTCCACCAGCGGATCGACACCCAAGGCACCGAGGCCCAAGGCCCGTCCTCCAGCCGCTGGAACCTGACCGGGGCGCTGGCCAGCAATCCGGCGGTGCTGAACGGGCTCGTCGCCTACAACACCCAGTGGCTGAAGAGCACCAGCCTGGCCACCTATGGCCAGCTGAGCTGGAAGGTGACCGACGCCCTGACGATCCAGCCGGGCCTGCGGATCAATTACGACAAGAAGTCGGGCTACTATGAGCGCAAGGTCTTCGACGGCCAGGGCGCCCCGGTGCTCTATGGCCAGACCGACCCGATCAAGGTGGCCCAGCGCGGCATCCTGGCGCCTCAGGTCAGCGCGCCCAGCTTCAGCGACACCAATGTCAGCTACGACCTGACAGTCAGTTACAAGGCCGCGCCCGACGTGCTCGCCTATGCGACCTACGCCAAGACCTTCAAGACCGGCGGTATCAACCAGAACGGCCTGCCGGTGGACGCCGCGGGCAATCCGATCACAGCGGCCGGCGCGATCAAGCCGGAGTCGGTGCAGCACCTGGAAGCGGGCCTGAAGACCCAGTTCTTCGACCGCCGCGCCACCCTGAACGTCTCGCTGTTCCGCACGGAGATCGAGGATTTCCAGGTTACGGTGAGCAACGGGCAGTATGGCGTGCTGCGCGGCTATCTCGCCAACGCCGGCAAGGTGCGCAGCCAGGGCGTCGAGGCCGAGTTCAATGCTCAGCCTACGGAGCGATTCCGCGTTTACGCCAACGGCGCCTATACCGACGCCAAGTACCTTAAGTTCACCGATGCGCCGTGCCCGCCGGAACTGTCGGGCGGCACGACGGCGACCGCGGGCCAGACGCCGAGCGCGCCGGGCGTGGCCGGTGGGATCAGCCCGGGCAACTGCGACATCTCCGGCCAGCGTCTGCCGGGGATCTCCAAGTGGTCGGCGTCCTATGGGGCCGAAGCGAACCTGCCGGTGACCCTGGTCGGGCATGCGGGCGAGGCCTACCTGGCTTTTGACGGCAGCTATCGCTCGGACTTCTCGTCCAACCCGTCGCCCTCGGCCTACACCAATGTGAAGGGCTACGCCCTGGCCAACTTCCGGGCCGGCTTCCGCACGCCGGGCGGGTTCGATGTCTACGCCTGGGCGCGCAACGCCTTTGACGAGGAGTATTTCGAGTTCCTGGCCCTGGGCCCGTCCAACACCGGCCTGGTGGTCGGCCAGCCGGGGGATCCGCGCACCTTCGGGGTGACCCTGAAGGCGGCCTACTGACCCAAGGCGGCGAGGCGGGGAAACAGGCGTTCGGCGTTCTCGCGGGCCACGGCCCGCAGGTCGTCGGGCGTCAGCCCCGCCTCGAGCTGGGCGATGTTGCGGGCGACGCCCATCTCGGGAGTGAAGGGCCAGTCGCTGCCGAACAGGATGTGGTCGAGGGGAGCGAGCGCACGCAGGACCGCCAGGCTGACCGGATGGCCTGAGAGGGCGACGTCGTAGTAGAGCCCCTGCAGCGCCTCGAAGGCTTCCTGCTCGGACACCGGCCTTGGGGTGATGAAGGGCAGATTGGCGAAGGCGGCGATGCGGGCGGCCAGGGAGGGCAGGGCGCCGCCCGCGTGCGGCACGATCACCTTCAGGTCCGGGCAGGTCTGGAGGGTGCGGTTGTAGATCAGGTCGGTGACCGTCCGCGTCGTATCTAGCGGGAACTCCAGCAGCGGCGCGGGCCGGCCGAGGGCCACCGCGTCGAAACAGGCGGGGCTGGTGGGGTGGAGAAAGACGGTCGCCTTGCGCCGGTTGAGCTCGGCGAAGATGGGCGTGAAAAGTTCCGTACCCAGATAATGTCCGTCGACATTGGTCTCCAGGATCACGCCGTCGACGCCAAGCTTGTCGAAGGCGTAGGCGATCTCGGCCAGCGCGGCGTCGATGTCGGGCAAGGGCAGGGTGGCGAAGAAGCCGAACCGCACCGGGTGAGCGCGCACCAGAGCGGCGCCGGCCTCATTGATCTCCCGGACCAAGCCCGGCCGCTCGGCCAGGGGCAGGAAGTGGGCCGAGGGCGAGGACAGGGAGACCATGGCGGTCTCGATCCCCTGGCGGTCCATCATCTCCAGGGCCGCGGCCTCGCTCCAGGCCGGAACGGGCATGCCCCCGTCGACGGTGCGAAGGCCAGCCCGGTTGAGCGCCTCGGCGTAGACCGGCGGCAGGAAGTGCTGGTGGACGTCGATACGCCCGCAGGGGCAGACGCCCATCAGAAGGTGTCCAGGTCGCGGGCGAAGTGGGTCGGGCCTGAATACTCCGCCGCGATCTGGGCGGCCGCGCCAGGTATCTCGGCGTCACGCAGGGCGATGTGGGTGAGGACAAGGGCCTTGGCGCCGCAGCCCTTGGCCAGCTTGCCGACCTCTTCAGGGGCCATGTGCTCCTGGCGGAAGTGAGCCTCGACGATGGGCAGGGCGTAGGCGGGCACGTCCGGGCGCCGGCGGCGGATGTCCTCGATGGCCAGCTTGGGATCCATAATCTCGCTGACCAAAAGGTCAGAGCCCTGGCAGAGCTTGGCCACCTCGGCGCTCGGGCCGGTGTCGCCGGTGAACAGGATCGCGCGGCCCGGCGCCTCGAACCGGTAGGCCACGGACAGGGGACGGCCCTTGGCGGGCAGCGTGTCGTAGTGGCTGTTCTCGATGGCCTTCACCGTGATCTCGCCGACCGGGACACTGGCCCCGGAGGCCAGTTCCACGACGCTCAGGCCGAAGTCGGGGCCGCCTGTGCCCGGCGCCCGCATGGTGCTGACCGCCTGGGTTCCGGGGCCGATGGCGGCGATCAGGTGATCTACGGTCTCCTTCAGGCCGGGCGGGCCATAGAGGGTGAGCGGTGTAGTGTAGCCCGCCTGGTAGCGCAGGCTGAGCAGGCCGAAGAGCCCGCCGGTGTGGTCGAAGTGCAGGTGGCTGATGAAAACGGCCTTCAGGTCGCCAATGGCCACGCCGGCCCGAGCCAACTGGTCCGCGGCGCCGTCGCCGGCGTCGACCAGGATCGCGTCGCCGCCATAGCGGACCAGGCTGGAGGCCTCGAAGCGCTGCGGATTGGGGATCGGGCCGGAGTTGGTGCCAAGGGTGGTGAAGGTCAGCTTCGGCGCCTCCGCCGCGCCCGCCGCCATCGGCAGGGCCAGAGCCCCAGCCAGCATCATCCCCGCCAGGCGTGTCGCACGGCCCATGGTCGCCCCCCTTGGAACACGGGCGTTCGCGCCCTTGGTCCAAGGGGTATCAAAAATGACTAATCAGTCAATGTTTGATCGTCAGCCCTTGAGGATCAGGCCGGAGATGATGTTGCGCTGAACCTCGCTGGAGCCGGCGTAGATCGTCGCCGCGCGGTCGTTGAGGTAGAGCGCGGTGGCGGTCATGGCGTCCGTGGGGCCGACCCCGGACTGAAGGTCCAGGGCGTGCAGGGCGCCCGACTGGTCCGGGGCGGCATAGGCCCCGGCCATGTCCTGGGCGGCTTCATCGACCAGCTGCAAAAGCTCCGTGCCCTGAAGTTTCAGCATCGAGCTGGCCGCGCCAGGGTTTTCGCCCCGCGACAGCTTGGAGACGATGCTGTGCTCTGTGGCCTCCAGGGCGTCGATGGAGGCGGCGAGGCTGGCCAGCCGGGTGCGGACGGGATCTCCCGGGCGGTTGAGGCCGCGATCATCGGCCATCGTCCGCAGACGGGACCACCGGCGGCGCAGGCGCGGCGCGTACTGGCCGCCGCGCTCGTGGCTGAGCAGGAACTTGGCGACGCCCCAGCCCTCGTTCTCCTTGCCGACCAGGGCGGTGACCGGCACGCGAACCTGGTCGAAGAACACCTCGTTGACCTCGTGGTCGCCGGCCAGGGTGATGATCGGTCGGACCGTGATCCCGGGCAGGTCCATGTCGAAGACCAGGAAGCTGATCCCCGCCTGGGGCTTGCCCTCGGTGTTGGTGCGCACCAGGCAGAAGATGCGGTTCGACCAGTGGGCGTGGGTGGTCCAGATCTTCGAGCCGGTGATCACGTAGTGGTCGCCGTCGCGCACCGCCCGGCACTGCAGACTGGCGAGGTCCGAGCCGGAGCCCGGCTCGGAATAGCCCTGGGCCCACCAGTCCTCGCCGGTGGGGATGCGGGGCAGGTAGGCGGCCTTCTGCTCCGGCGTGCCGAAGGCGATCAGAACGGGCCCCAGCATACCGGTGGCGTTGGGAGTTACGGGCGGCGCGTCGGCGGCCACCAGTTCGCTGGCGAAGATGTAGCGCTGGACCACGCTCCAGTCGCAGCCGCCATACTCCACCGGCCAGTTCGGCACGGCCCAGCCGCGGCGGTTGAGGATCGAGAGCCACTTCTGGGCCGGGGGCCGGTCGCAATAGACCCCGGCGCACAGGCGGCCGGCCAAGCGCAGGTCCTCGGTCAATTCGGCGTCGAGAAAGGCGCGCACCTCGTCGCGGAAGGCGAGGTCGGCGGGGCTCAGGTCCAGGCTCATGGGTCAGCCCTTGCGCGCGGCGAAGGCGGCGATGCGGTCGCGCATGTCGGGGCCGACACCCTCGCCGCGATAGACCTCGTGCGCCAGGCCGGCGGGCAGGGGCAGGCCGTCCGTGTGGTCGAGCAGCCGCTTGTTGGCCGCGTGGCTGAAGCTGGAATTGGCGGCGATCTCGGCCACCCAGGCGTCGATCCCGGCCTCGAAGGCGTCGTCGGCGAAGCAGGTGTTGGCCAGGCCCATGGCCTCAGCCTCGCGGCCGGAATAGGTGCGGCAGGTGAACATCATCTCCCGGGCCTTGGCCGAGCCGACGCGGCGCGGCAGGCGCTGGGACAGGCCCCAGACGGGGGTCAGCGCCCACTTGGCGTGGGTGTCGGCGAACTTGGCGCTCTCGGCGGCCAGGATCAGGTCGCCGGAGAGGGCGAGTTCAAGCGCGCCGGTGTAGCAGTGGCCATGGACGGCGGTGATGACGGGCAGGGGCAGGTTTGTGATCCGCTCGATCACCTTGGACTGGTAGTTGGGCTCGGGCAGCTTCTCGCCGGCGGCGATATCGCCGAGGTCGTGGCCGGCCGAAAAGCAGCGCCCGGCGCCGCGCAGCACCACGACGGCGACGCCGGACGGATCGGCGGCGATAGCCTTCACATGGGCGTCGAGGGCCTCGAACACCGGCACGTTCAGGGAGTTCAGCTTGTCCGGCCGGTTGAGGATGAGATGCGCCGCGGCGCCCCGCTGTTCGCGCAAGACCAGGTCCGACATCGCATTCCTCCTATCGTTTGCGCGATAGGAGGACGCTCACCCAAAGGCAGTCAATCGGGGCTTGGCCTTAGGCCAGGTCCGCGTAGCCCGCATAGGAGTGCTTGAGCGAGGCGTGGTTGAGCAACATCTCGCCGACCAGTCGCGCGCCCGTAGCGTCGAAGATCGAGGTCTTCACCCAGTAGGATTCGGTGCGCTTGCTCTCAGCCAGGGCGACGATCTCGCGGCGCAGGACATAGTCCTCGCCCACGAACAGGGGGCCGTCGATCAGCCGGATCTGCTGGTCGGCGAACAGGCCGACGGCCGGACCCTTCACCGGGAACTGGGCCTCGCGGCTGGAGTATTCGGCCAGCACGCTGATCATCTCCAGCGGGATGATGGCCCGGCCCCAGGGCGAGGCCTTGGCGTCCGAGTACCAGGGGGAGTTTTCGGTGATCGCCGCCAGCTTCTGGTTCAGGCTGAAGGGATAGAGGGCGCCCATGTTCTGGTCCGGGTCCATGCGGACCCGCTCGTCCCTGGCGCCGGTCATGCCGACCTTGAGGTCCTCCAGGATCAACAGCTTGCCGGGCGGGCGCAGGGCGGCCATGCGCTGTTCGAGCAGGGTGGGGCCGTCCGCGTCGCCCAGGCTGACGCTGGCCTCCAGCACCGGAGTGCCGTCGGCCTTCTCGGCCCAGGCGCGGGTGGTGGTCGCGCCGTCCTTGGGCAGCTCGACAAAGGCGCGGACGCTTTCGCCCTCAACCACCATGTTCAGATAGTGCGAGGAGATGCAGCCACGCTCGTACCAGGCCTGGCCCCAGATCTTCTCCATCAGCGGCGGGAACAGGCTGAAGTGCGTGGGACCCTCGATGGGGCCGGCCCGGAAGCCCAGCTTCTCGGCCATGGCGTCGTCATGGATGGAGGCGTGGCCGCCGTACTCCTGCTCCTGCAGCATCTGGCGGGGCTGGCGCAGGGGGCCGCAGAGGGCAAGGGGCGTGTCGAAGCTCATCGGTGGGGTCCTATTGGAAGGTGGCCAGCTCAGGGTGCTTGGGCGTGCAGGTGCGATAGAAGGCGGCGAGCTTGGCCATGTCGGCCTCATAGTCGCCCGTGGGCATGACCGCCTCGGCGAGGCCCGCGACCTTGCGCTTGTAGTCCATCATCCCACAGACCATCGGCACGCCGGCGCCCAGGGCGATGTGGTAGAAGCCGGACTTCCATTCCCGGGCGCGGCCGCGGGTGCCTTCCGGCGCGATGGTCAGCATGAACTCGTCGCGGACGGCGAACTCATCGATCATCGCCTGGACCATGTTGTTGGCCTTGGAGCGGTCGATGGGCACCCCGCCCAGCTGGCGCATCATGCCGCCGAACGGCCAGCGGAACAGCGAGGCCTTGCCCATGAAGCTGAGATCCAGGCCCAGCGCCTTGGACGCCCCGATGAAATAGACGAAGTCCCAGTTGCTGGTGTGCGGCGCCGCGATCAGCACGAACTTGCGCGGATGGGGCGCTGAGCCCTCCACCTTCCAGCCTTGCAGCGCGAACCACGTGGACAGGGCCCAACGGACCGTGCCCGCGACCAGGCCCAACTTCGCCATGACGCCTCCACTCCCCAATGAACCGGATCATGGCCCGGCCCGGCGGGAAGGACAAATTGTCTATCACCCTCGTTGGGGAAAGCGCCGCTGCGGCATCTGGCCGGACCGGTCCCGAGGCCTATAGTGCGGCGCCTCAAGTACAGGCCGGAAAACGCCAGGAGTTCCCATGACACAGCGCCCCCTTCACCCCGAGACCCTTGTGCTGCACGCCGGCTGGCGGGCTGATCCGGGCACCGGCGCGGTGGCCCCGCCGATCTTCCAGACCACCTCGTACCAGTTCAATGACGCCGAGCACGCCGCCAACCTGTTCGCCCTGAAAGAAGGCGGCAACATCTATACCCGGCTGGGCAACCCCACGACCGGCATCCTGGAAGCCCGCATCGCGGCGCTGGAAGGCGGCGCGGCGGCGTTGGCCGTGGCCTCGGGCCAGGCGGCCTCGGCCTATTCGATCCAGAACCTGGCCCGGGCGGGCGACAACGTGGTGTCGTCCACCGACCTCTATGGCGGCACCTGGAACCTGTTCGCCAACACCCTGAAGGACATGGGGATCGAGGTCCGCTTCGTGGATCCGTCGGATCCTCAGGCCTTCCTGAAGGCCAGCGATGAGCGCACCCGGGCCTGGTACATGGAGACCCTGCCCAATCCGAAGCTGGTGGTCGCGCCGATGGCCGAGATCGCCGCGCTGGGCCGGCCCCTGGGCATCCCGCTGATCGTCGACAACACCGCGGCCCCGCTGCTCTGCCGGCCCTTCGAACACGGAGCGGCGATCGTGGTCTATTCGACCACCAAGTTCATCGGCGGCCACGGCACCTCGATCGGCGGCATGATCGTCGATGGCGGCAATTTCGACTGGGCCGCGCACCCGCAGCGCCAGCCGAACCTGAACACCCCCGACCCCAGCTATCACGGCGCGGTCTGGAGCGTGGCGGCGGCGCCCATGGGGCCGGTGGCCTATGTGCTGCGCGCCCGCACGGTGCTGCTGCGCGACCTGGGCGCGGCCCTGTCGCCCTTCAACGCCTTCCAGATCCTGCAGGGCCTGGAGACCCTGCCCCTGCGCATGGCCCGCCATTGCGAGAACGCGGTCAAGGTCGCGGCTTTCCTGAAAGGCCGCGATGACGTGACCGCCGTGATCCACCCCTCGGTGCAGACCGGCGTCCAGGCGGAGCGGGCGAACCGCTACCTGAAGGGCGGGCTTGGCGGCCTGCTGGGCTTTGAGCTGAAGGGCGGCCGCGAGGCGGGCCGGAAGTTCATCGACGCGCTCGAGCTATTCTACCACGTGGCCAATATCGGCGACGCGCGCAGCCTGGCGATCCACCCGGCCTCGACCACCCACTCGCAGCTGACGCCGGAAGAGCAGGCGCAGTCGGGCGTGTCGGAAGGCTATGTGCGCCTGTCCATTGGCCTGGAGCACATCGACGACATCCTGGCCGACCTGTCCCAGGCCCTCGACAAGGCCAAGGCCTGACACGAAGACGCCCGCCCCACGGTCTCGCGGGGCGGGCGTCCGGTCTTTGGCGTCGTGCCCGCCTAGACGAACATCTTGTCCAGGCGGCCGCGGACGATCTGCGTCGCCTCGGCGATGATCCGGTCCATCAGTTCCTGAACGGTGGGGATGTCGTGGACCAGGCCCGCGACCATGCCGCAGGACCAGGCGCCGGCGTCCATCGCGCCCTCGGTCATGATCTTCGGGTAGACCCCGGCGACCTCGGTGATGATGTCCTCGAACTTCAGCTGGTCGCCCAGCTCCCGTTCCTTCTGCAGCAGGCGCTCCACGCCGGCGTTGGTCAGCACGCGCTCGGTGTTGCGCAGGGGGCGCATGACCAGGCGGGTGTCGAGCTCGCTGGCGGCGACGATGGCCTGCTTCACGTTTTCATGCACCGGGGCTTCCTTGGTGGCGATGAAGCGGGTGCCCATGTTCATGCCGTCGGCGCCCAGCGACAGGGCCGCCACCAGGCTGCGGCCGTCGGCCATGCCGCCGGAGGCCAGGAAGGGGATCTTCAGTTCTTCGGCCGCACGCGGCAGCAGGATGAAGTTCGGCACGTCGTCCTCGCCCGGGTGACCGCCGCACTCGAAACCGTCCACGCTGACCGCGTCGCAGCCGATGGCCTCGGCCTTCAGAGCGTGGCGGACGCTGGTGCACTTGTGGATCACCTTGATCCCGTTCTCCTTCAGGATCGGCAGCCACTTGGCCGGATTGTTTCCGGCGGTCTCGACGATCTTCACGCCGCCCTTCACGATGGCCTCGACGTAGCCCGGATAGTCGGGCGGGGTGACCGAGGGCAGGAAGGTCAGGTTCACGCCGAAGGGCTTGGAGGTCATCTCCCGGCAGCGGGCGATTTCCTTGGCGAGGTCTTCCGGCGTGCGCTGGGTCAGGCCGGTGATGATGCCCACGCCGCCGGCGTTGGACACGGCTGCGGCCATCTCGGCGAAGCCGACATAGTGCATGCCGCCCTGCATGATCGGGTGCTCGATGCCGAGCATTTCGGTGATGCGGGTCTTGATGGCCATGTGTGCGCGCTCCCTGGTCGCCGCCCGTCGCGGCGGCTCTTGATCCTCTCGGCCTGAACGGCCGGCGGCGCGGATCATAGGGCTTCGCGACAGCGTGACCAGACGGGACGCGACGTCAGCTGCGCCATCGGGCCTGCAAAGGCGCCCGGAAACTGGGCGGCCGCGCGGAACCTCGCCGAGGCTCCAACTTAGGGCTGGACGCCCAATAATGTTATATCATTACGGTAGCGCGTCACTCCGAGGGAGACGTGCGCCCGCATGCTTGTCGAGGTCAGCGATCTTGAGCACAGGATTCGCGGGCGGACCGTGCTCAGCTGTCCCGGCTTCACGGTGGTCGAGGGGCGGCACACCCTGCTGCTGGGGCCCTCCGGCAGTGGCAAGTCGACCCTGCTCAACATCCTGACAGGACTGATCACGCCCACCTCCGGCGAGGTGAACATCGCGGGCGAGCGCTTGTCGGACCTTCGCCCGGGCGGCCGCGACCGGCTGCGCCGCCGCATGATCGGCATCGTGTTCCAGAACCTGAGGCTGATCTCCGCCCTGTCGGTGCGGCAGAACCTGAGCCTCGCCCAGCACATCGCCCTGGGCCGTGACGATCCCGACGCTGTCGGCGCCCTGATCGAGGGGGTCGGCCTGGCGCACCGGGCCGATGCGCGTCCGCGTGAACTGAGCCAGGGCGAGGCCCAGCGGGCGGCCATCGCCCGGGCCCTGTGCGTGCGCCCGAAGATCATTGTCGCCGACGAGCCGACCTCGGCCCTGGACGACGACAACGCCGTGGCCATGTGCGACCTGCTGACCGCGTCGGCCCAGACCACCGGCGCGACGCTGATCATCGCCACCCATGACCGGCGCCTGAAGGACCGCTTCGCCGAAGTGCTTACGCTCAAGCCTCCGGGAGCCGTCCGATGACCCTGGTCGGCCTCGCCTTCGCCTATCTCAGGGATCGGGCGCTCAACACCGCTCTCAACATCCTGCTGCTTACCCTGGGCGTCGGGACCATGGTGATCCTGGTGCTGTTCTCCAGCCAGCTGGGCGCCCGCTTCGAGCGCGACGCCCGCGGCGTCGACCTGGTGGTGGGGGCCAAGGGCTCGCCCCTGCAGCTGATCCTGTCGAGCCTGTACCAGGTGGACGTTCCGACCGGGAACATCCCCCTCTCAACCCTTGCGGCGCTGAGGCGGGATCCGACGGTGGGGCGGGTGATCCCCCTGGCCCAGGGCGACAGCTTTCGCGGCTACCGGATCATCGGCTCGGAGCCGGCCTATATCGACCTCTATGGCGGTCGCCTGGCGGCGGGAAGGATTTGGGCGGCGCCCTATGAGACGGTCATTGGGTCCGAGGTCGCCCGACGCACCGGCGCACGGGTCGGACAGAAGTTTGTCGGCTCACACGGGCTGTCCGAGGGCGGCGCCGAGCATGAGCACACTCCGTTCACGGTGACCGGGATCCTGACCCCCACGGGGACGGTGATGGATCGCCTGATCCTGACCTCGGTGGAGAGTGTCTGGGAGGTCCACGGCCTGGGCCACGCCGAGGGCTCGGCCGAGGCGGATCATGGCCCGGCGGCGCAGAACGCCTCGATCCGGGACCATCAGACCGAGCCCGAGGTGACGGCTCTGCTGGTGCGCTATCGCTCGCCTCTGGCGGCGGTGCGGCTGCCCCGGTTCATCAACGCCCAGACGCAATTGCAGGCCGCGGCGCCCGCTGTTGAGATCACTCGGTTGATGTCGCTGCTGGGCGTGGGGATCGAGGCGGCGCGGGGCTTCGCGGTGCTGCTGATTTTCACCAGCGGCCTATCCATCTTCGTGGCCCTTTACACGGCCCTGCGGCAGCGGGAGGGCGACCTGGCCATGTTGCGGGTCATGGGCGCCGCACCGGCCGCCATCTTCGCGCAGGTCATCCTGGAAGGCCTGGCCTTGGCCACCGCGGGAACAGGGCTTGGTCTCGCCCTGGGCCATGGCGCGCTGGCCCTGGCCGCGCGCGCCTTCAGTCAGCTGGGGGAGATGGGCCTGACCGGGCTCAGCTTCGATCCTGCCGAAATCTACATCGTCCTGGGCGCCCTGGCCCTGGGCGTTATCGCCGCCGCCATCCCGGCCGCGCGCGTCTTCGGCGTCGATATCGCCGACACCCTGCAGAAAGCCCGCTGATGGAGACCCTCTTGGCGCGTCCCCAAGTCTCACCCCTGTTCGCCGGCCTGGCCTTGGTCTTGGCGCTTCTGGCCGATCCGGCGGCCGCCCAGTCCCAGGCCAAGGCCCGCCCGGCCGCGCCGACAGAAAGCGTCTGGAAGCCCGCCGCCACGCCGCCGGGGGGCGTCGCCTGGAGTGTGCTGGAATCCACCAAGGAGATCACCCGCACCGGCAAGGACGGCTTCCTCTACTCCAAGCCGGCCTTCACGCCGGAGGTCCTGGCCCTGAGGGGCAAGTCGATCCGGGTCTCGGGCTATATGATGCCGCTGCAGAACGGGAAGACCCAGACCCACTTCATCCTGCTGGCCTATCCGCCGGACTGTCCGTTCCACCTCAATCCTGCCCCGATGCAGTTCATCGAGGTGAAAACCACCAAGCCGATCGCCTTCGATTATGGCGTCAAGACGATCGAGGGCGCCTTGCTGCTGTCGGGGGAAGACGAGGGCGGGGTGTTTTATCGTATCTATGACGGCAAGCCGTTGTGAGGCGGCGGATGCGAAGGGAGATCGGCATGCGACGCCTTCTTGTGGCGACCCTGGCTCTGGGGGCGACGGCCTATGCGGGCTCGGCCCTGGCCTGTGCGGACTGCGGCGACTACGAGTACGTCCCCGCCCGGGCCTATATGGACTACAGCAGCATGACCCCGGAGCAGCAGCGGCTGGCGGACATCAAGGCCCGCCAGGACGCGGAGACCAAGGCCATGGACGAGGCCCGTGCGACCCTGATGGCCCGCTTCTCCATCGTCCCGGACCCTGATCCTGCGCCGACGGCTGACGTGGCCGCGGCGGGACAGCCGGAATCGCCCGGCGCGCCCTAGGCGCGGCTCCTGGGCGGCTCCCGCCTCGCTACGCTGAGCAGAGCCGCGCCGCACAGGGCCGAGATCAGGGATCCTGCCAGCACGCCGACCTTCACCTCGTTTTGCAGAGCGGGGTTGGGGTAGGCCAGCAGGCCGATGAACAGGCTCATGGTGAAGCCAATGCCGCACAGGAGGGCCACGCCGTAGAGCTGAGCCCAGGATGCGGCGACGGGAAGGTTGGCGAGCCGCAGCTTGATCGCCAGGGCTGATGCGCCAAAGACGCCGACTTGCTTGCCAATGAAGAGACCAAGCGCCACCCCAAGGGTGATGGGCTCCACAAAGACGCTGGCGTTCATGCCGGCGAACGAGACGCCGGCGTTGGCGAAGCCGAACACCGGCACGATCAGGAAAGCCACCCAGGGGCTCAATCCGTGCTCCAGCTTGTGCAGGGGCGAAGTCATGTCGTCCGGGGCGGCCTTGGAGCGGCGCAGGGGGATGGTCATCGCGAGCACGACCCCGGCGACGGTGGCGTGAACGCCGGAGAGCAACACCAGCCACCACAGGGCCGCGCCCAGCACCAGATAGGGCGCAAGGCGGGCGATCCTTAGTCGGTTGAGGCCGATCAACAGCGCGGTGGCCAAGCCGGCGCCGCCGAGCGCCGCGACATTCAGATCCGCCGTGTAGAAGACGGCGATCACCAGCACGGCCACCAGGTCATCGACGATGGCCAGGGTGGCGAGGAAGACCTTCAGGCTTGTCGGCGCCCGCGAGCCCAGCAGAGACAGGACCCCCAAGGCGAAGGCGATGTCGGTGGCCGTCGGGATGGCCCAGCCGCGCAGCGTCTCGGCGTTGTGCGCGTTGACGGCGGCGAAGATCAGACCGGGGACGATCACCCCGCCAGCCGCGGCGATGCACGGCAGGGCCCGGTTGGCCCAGGTGGCGAGCTGCCCGTCCAGGAACTCGCGCTTTATCTCCAGGCCGACGAACAGGAAGAACAGGGCCATCAGCCCGTCATTGATCCAGTGCAAGACGTCGAGCCCGCCCAGGGGCGCGTGGAGTAGTTGGAAGTAGCTGCCGGCCAGCGGTGAGTTGGCGACGAACAGGGCCAGCACGGCTGCGCCCATCAGGAGAATCCCGCCGGCAGCTTCGCTTTCGAGAAACTCGCGCAGGACAGAGGTGCGACGGGGGGATGAGGTCATGGCGCGGGGCTCCGCGCTGGCGGCCCGACCAACGTAAAACCTGACCGGTCCCTGTGACCGAGCACCCTTGGACACCTATGGCATCAGCGGGGCCGGCTCATCAACTGAAACCGAACGCCTTCCAACGGGGCTCAGGATGCGCCATCACGGCGGCAGAACCCTGGGGAGGAACAGATGCGCAAGGTGGTCGGCGAGAGCCTGGAGTCCCTCGCGGCCTACAGAATTGTCGAGGTCGAGCGCCCGGCCTGCGCACCCGGTCAGGTGCTGATCCAGGTCGCCGCCTGCGGGCTGGGCTATGTGGACTCGCTCTTGGCGCTGGGGCGCTACCAGGTGAAGCCGCCGGTCCCGTTCACCCCCGGCCAGGAGGTGGCTGGCGTGATCGCCGAGGTTGGCGAGGGTGTCACGGGCCTGTCGGTCGGCGACCGGGTGATGGCGACCCTGATGGGCGGGCTGTCCGAGGTCGTCGCCGCGCCGGCGGCGGTGGTCAGCAAGACCCCCGACCGGCTGGGCTTTGCGGAGGCCGCGGCCCTGCGGCTGAACTACCTGACGGCCCTGCACGCCCTGACCGACCGCGGCGCGGTGCAGGCGGGCGAGTGGGTGGTGGTGATGGGCGCCGCGGGCGGCCTGGGCGCGGCGGGCGTGCAGCTGGCCAAGCTGTTGGGCGCCAAGGTGGTGGCGGTGGCCTCCAGTCCTGAGAAGCGCGCCTTCTGTGAGGCCCTGGGCGCCGACGCGGTGCTGGACACCGAGCCGGAGGGCTGGCGCGAGCGGCTGAAGGCGGCGTGCGGCGGCGTCGCGCCGGACGTGGTGTTCGATCCCGTGTGCGGGCCGCTGTTCGAGCCGGCCTTCCGGTCGCTGAACTGGCGCGGCCGGCACTTGGTGCTGGGCTTTGTTGGCGGGCCGATCCCGGCGCTCAAGTCCAACCTGACCCTGATGAAGGGCGCGGCCCTGATCGGCGTCGATGTCCGCCAGTTCCAGATCTTTGAGCCCAAGCGCACGGTCGAGCATGTGACCCGCCTGCTGGACTGGACCGCCACCGGCGAACTGGTCCCGCCGGTGGGCTCGCGCTACCCCTTCGAGGCCTTCGGCGAGGCGATGGATTTCGCCCTTACCGGCAAGTCGCTGGGCAAGATCGTGGTGGAGATCACGGGGCGCTCTGACTAGGCTCATCGCCATGTCAGAGGTTCAGAACGTCAGCTTCGGCCGGGTGTCGGTCTATTTCGGCGCCAAGAGCGGCAAGTATCCGGACGGCAACCAGGTGCTGGTGCGCGGCGCCGACACCCGCGTGGCCTTCGACACGCCCCTGGTCTCCAATCATATCGGCGAGGCCCTGACCTCCAGCGAGCTGGTGGTGATGGGCCATGTGCACGAGGACCACATGGCCGGTCTGCACCTGCTGCCCCACGCGCCGGTGCATGTGCACGAGGCCGACTTGCCGGCGGCGCGCAGCTGGGAGGGGTTTGTCGCCGCCATGGGTCTGGACGCGCAGACCAGCGCCTCAAGCCTGGCCATGTTCCAGCGCGACTTCCACTACGCCCCGCGGCCCGACGCGGTGGGCTATGCCGACGGGGCCAGCTGGGACCTGGGCGACGGCAAGATCACCGCCTTCCACATGCCGGGCCACACCGCCGGCCATTGCGTGCTGCTGGTCGAACCGGAGGGCGTCGCCTTCATCGGCGACATCGACCTGACCGGGTTCGGGCCCTACTATGGCGACGCGGGCTCCAGCCTGACCCAGTTCCGTAAGACCCTGGCGCGGCTGCCAGAGATCCCGGCCCAGGTCTGGGTCACCTCGCACCACCGGGGCGTCTATGACGACCGCGAGCGCTTCCTGGCCGACCTGGCGGCCTTTGTGGGCAAGCTGGACGCCCGGGACGAAAAGCTGCTGGGCATGCTGGCCGGGACGCCCAAGACCCTGGCCCAGCTTGTGCGGGAACGGCTGATCTATCCCCCGGGCCATGAGGGCGTCTGGGTGGACAAAGCCGAGGAACGGACCATCTCGCGGCACCTTGAGGAACTGGTCGCCGCCGGTCGCGTCAGGGAAGCCAAACCCGGCCTCTACCTAGCGGCCTGAGGCCTACCAGCGGTTCTCAACCTCCTCGGCGAAGCCGATCAGGTCGCGGACCTGCAGGGTCTCGCCGCCGTCCAGCACGACTGTTCCTGAGAACCGGCCGAACACCTGGTGCTGCACCGAGCGGATCAGCTTGAGGTCGGTGGCCGAGGCGCGGTCGACGATGGGCTCAAAGCTCATCTCGAAGCGGCCGTCATCGCTGGTGAACCGCCAGGGACCGCTGTCGTGCGCGCCCTTGGGCAGGTGGAAGGTGACCTCGCCCAGCTTGTGGGCGACGCCGTCGACGAAGACCATGTTCTCGGTGGCCGCCGCGGTGTCGCCGAAGCCATGGCCGATGTTGAAGCCGAAGCGGCGGCCCTCGTGCAGGCCGGAGGCCGAGCCCCAGTACCAGGTGTTGTCGTAGGTCCAGACGCCCCGGCCCCAGTCGAGCACGCCAAAGGCGCTGTCGGGGGAGAAGCGCTTCACCTGGCCGCCCAGGACCACCTCGCCCTCGGCCCTCAGGCAGTTGATTTTCTGGTTGTAGTAGAAGGCCTTGGGCGCGTTCGGGAAGGGCGTGGCGATGACCATGCGGTCGGTGGGCGTATCGGTCAGAACGATCTCACCCTTCAGGCCCTGTCCGCCACCGAAGCCCGGATCATCGACCACCAGGCGCCGGCCGCCCGCCTCATGGCGAAACGCCAGGGAGATCCCGCCGAAGGCCGCCTCCACGTCGCCCGCATCAGCGCTGGGCGGCAGGCCCATCCGGCCCATGGGAAAGCCCATCATGGCCGCGCCGTTGATCGCCGTCCCCGCTTGGAAATCCATCCAGGCGGTCCCCAAGAACCCCATATAGCCGTTGTCGGCGACGGTCAGGGCCAGGGCGAAATCCGGGGTGTTGACGCAGTAATAGTCCCATTCCTTCAGCCGCCACTTGGGCGCCTTCACGCCCGAACGGCTGTAGCGTTTGACCTCGGCGGTGGCGTAGCCCGGCTCGGCCAGCCGGCCGCGGGCGTCGTGCAGGGGGCCTGGGCTCATCTTGTGCTGCATCGGGGTCTCCCTCGGCGGTGTTGGTAGGCCGATTGGGCGATGGCCGAAAGCCGGTTCAGGCCGGCGGCCGCGTCGGCCGGACCCCGCGCCGCAACTGACTGCGCAGGAACCGGCTGGCGGCGCTGGCGTCGCCATAGCCCAGCCGCTGGGCGAGCTCCGTCAGGGCGGGGCGATGGGCGCCGCGCAGATAGTCCAGGGCTTCACGGCGGCGCACGGCGTCAAGAACGGCGGCGAAACAGAGGCCCTCGGCGGCCAGCCGCCTTTGCAGGGTGCGGGGCTCCACGCCCAGGCTGTGGGCCACCCGGTCCAGGCGCGCCTCGCCGGACCCGAGCAGAGCGGCGACAGCGCGCTCGGCAAGCTCTCCGGCGCCACGGCTCCAGGCCTGATCCATGGCCCAAAGCTGGGCCTCGATCGCTTTACGACCCTGCGGGTCGGCCACCCGCGAGGGGCGGCGGAGGTCTCGCGGCGCCATGACCACGGCGTGCCGCTCGGCGTTGAAGCGCAGGGCGCAGCGAAACAGCCGCCGGTGCGCCTTGAGGTCCGTCGGCGGGGCGTGGGCGAACTCGACCCGCAGCGGCGTCCAGAAGTCTCCCAGCATGCGCCGGACCACCCGGACCGACAGCATCAGGATGCTCTCGGCGAACTGGCTGCTGCCCTGACGGCTGTCGACCATGACCAGGCACCGCAGGACCGCCTCGTCCTCATCCTCCTGGATGTCGCTGGCCAGGGCGCCGTTCTCCAGGTGCATGAAGCGCAGGCCCGCCTCCACCACCTCGGCGACGGTGTCACAGTGGTCGGGCATGCGGCTGAGCGGGCCATAGCCGGCGACATCGGCCCAGGCGGCGAAGGCCGCGCCCAGGTCCGGACGGCCATGGGCGAGGGCGCAGGCCTGCATCAGGTCCACGATCATCCGCGCCGGGACGCGCTCGGCAGGCTGGTCGAGCGCGCGGACCAGGTCGGCGTCGAGATCCTGGGGCGTCCCCAGGCCAAGGCTCTCCATGAAGGCCCTGAACAGGCGAAGCGAACTGGAGTGGGCCAGGGGCTGCATGGGCGGAGACGTGTCGTGATCCGTCAAGAATTCCGCCAGGCATGCCGCCATAGTGGCCTCAGGACAAGCGGCCTCAGAGCCGCGGCGAGATGGGGGAGGGCGCATGAGCCGCCTGTTCGGACCGGCCCGGCAGAACGGGATCGTGGTGCGCGACCTGGACGCGGCCTTGGCCTACTGGACGCAAGTCCTGGGCGTCGGCCCCTTCTTTCGCTTCGATAACCTGCAGAACGCCAGCTTCTTCCAGCGCGAGACCGAACTGCCGGCGCCGGAGATGTCCATCGCGCTCGGCAACTGGGGCGACCTGCAGATCGAGCTGATCTGCCCGCACGGCGACGGCGGCTCCACCTGGCACAACTTCCTGCGCGAGCGGGGCGGCGGGCTGCATCACACCTCGGTCTGGACGCCCGACTTCGACGCCGTAATGGCCCAGGCCAAGGCTCAAGGCCTGGCGCTGGAGGCCCGCGGCCAGGTGCTGGGCGGCGGGCGCTACGCCTACTTGCAGTCCGGGAGCGCCGACCAGCCCCTGCTGGAGGTGGCCGAGGTGACCGAGCCGGTCCGCCAGACCTTCGACTTCATTCGCCAGTGCGCCGTCGATTGGGACGGCGCCGACCCCGTACGCACCCTCGGCTGAGCCGGGGGCGGAGGAGACCAACACATGCTCTTGGACCTGAAGCTGCTGACCCTGGCCGCCGACACCGCCATGGCCAGCCTCGACAATCCCCGCCATCGGGCCATCGCCGCCAACTATCGCCTGCACGCCATGCTGGAGGTGTCTGGGCGTTGGGAGGAGATCTTTACGCCGCAGATGACCGTGGAGCGGCCCTTCTACCGGATCGCCAGCGGCGAGGGGGTGATGGACCTGGACGGGACCGAGGCGGTCCAGAGCTTCTACAAGGGCCTGCACGCCACCGACACGACGGTAATGATCCTGGAGCATGAGCACCTGATCATCGACGACAACGGCTTCGCCTCCGAGGCGCTCTACCACACCTTCATGACCGGGGCGGCGGCCCAGGCTCGCGGCCATGCCGACGCCGATCCGGCCGGGACCTATGTCGAGCAACGCTGGGTCTGCATGATCTGGCCATATGACGACAAGGGCCGGATGATCGGCGAGCGGGTCTATCCCGCGCCCACCGCGACGCTGGTGGAGTGCCCGCGCGCCGATTTCCTGTCCATCGCCGACGCCCGGCGTGTGTTTGATCCGCTGATCGCGCAGGCCCAGGCCCAGCTGGCCGGAGGCTGACCCAGCCCTTTGGAGCGCGATAGCTGAAGGCGATTTCCCTCTTGGCTGACGCGGCGCCAAGGCGCGCATCCTGCTCCCATAACGGGAGGACGCCGGGATGAACCTTGAAGCCACCGCGCAGGACGAGGCTTTCCGCGCCATGGTGCGCGCGTACTTCGCCACTGAGTACCCGCAGGACATCCTGGCCAAGCTCGCCAATGGCCAGACCCTGACCAAGGCCGACCTTCTGGCCTCGCAGCGCGCCCTGGCGGCCAAGGGCTGGATCGCGCCGGGCTGGCCTGAGGCCTACGGCGGGACGGGTTGGACGGTGTCCGAGCGCTTCATCTTCGACGAGGAGCTGGAGCGGGCCGGCGCCCCCAGCGTCTCGCCCATGGGCCTGCTCTATGTGGCGCCGGTGATCTACACCTTCGGGACCCAGGCCCAGAAGGATCGCTGGCTGGACGATATCCTCAGTTCCCGGACGTTCTGGGCCCAGGGCTATTCGGAGCCTGAAGCCGGCTCGGACCTGGCGTCCTTGCGCACCCGCGCCGTGCGTGACGGCGATCATTACATCGTCGACGGGGTGAAGACCTGGACCAGCGACGGGCACTATGCCGACTGGATCTTCTGCCTGGTGCGCACCTCGGACGAGGGCCGCAAGCAGCAGGGCATCACCTTCCTGTGCATGGACATGAAGACGCCGGGCATCGAGGTGAAGCCGATCATCACCATCGACGGCGGCCATCACCTGAACACGGTGACCTTCACGAATGTCCGCGTGCCGGTGGAGAACCGCATCGGCGACGAGGGCCTGGGCTGGACCTATGCCCGCCACCTGTTGGCCCATGAGCGCACCTCCTACGCCCACATCGCCGGTAAGCGTCGCCAGCTGGAAGCCGTGCGGCGCGCCTCAGCCGAGGCGCCCTGGGGCGATGAGCTGACGGAGGCCGGCTCGGCCCTGCGCCGTCGCATCGCCGAGACCGAGATCGACATCCTGTGCCTGGAGATGACGACGCTCAGGGCGCTGGCTCCGCTGTCCAACGGCGAGGCGCCCGGCGACGAGGCCTCGATCATCAAGATCGCCGCGACAGAGACGGCCCAGCAGGTGACCGAGCGCGGCCTGGAGCTGGCCGGCCCCTACGCCCAGCCCTTCTTCGCGGATCGTCACGACGCGGACTGGCGCGCGGGGCTGGAGGATATCCCGGCCTTCGCGGCGCCGGAGACGGCGACCTACTTCTTCACCCGCGCCCAGACCATCTATGGCGGGGCGACGGAGATCCAGAAGACCATCATCGCCCGCCAGCTGGGGCTGTAGCCGCACGGCTGTTGCGGGCCGTCGGTTCGCGGACTACTGCCAACCCATGATCGAGTCGCATCCGTCCGGCGGTTACATCCTGGAAGAGCTCGTCGTCGGCATGACGGCGGAGAAGCGCGTCACCGTGACGGAGGCGCGGATCCAGGCCTTTGCGGAGGCCTCCGACGACTTCAACCCTGTGCATGTGGACGAGGCCTTCGCGGCCAAGACGGCCTATCGGGGTCGGATCGCGCACGGCCTGTTGTCGGCCTCGTTCGGCTCTGCGGTGGTCGGCACCATCCTGCCGGGGGCCGGCGCCATCTATCTGGGCCAGACCCTGAACTTCCATCGGCCGGTGCGGATCGGTGACGAGGTCCTGGCCCAGGTGACCGTCGTCGCCATCGACGAGACCGCCGCCCGGGTCGTCCTGCGCTGCGACGTCTTTTGCGGCGAGCACCTGGTGATGGACGGCGAGGCCACCGTCCGCGTCCCCCGCCGCCGCCGTCCCGCCAAGTCCGCCTGAGCGGTCAGAGACGTCCAAGAGGGCTGTCGCATTTTCGAAGGTTGGGTATAGTCCGCCGGCCCAAACCGGAGGAAGACCATGCCGCGTTCACCTGATTTCCTTGGCGCTGTCGGGATCGGCGTGTCTGACCTTGAAGCCTCGGCGGTGTTCTACGAGACCGCCCTGGGCATGAAACGGGTCCAGACCTTCAAGCTGCCCTATATGGACGAGATCGTGCTCAGCCATGAGGGACGCACGGCGGTGGTGCTGATGCATTGGACCGACGGCTCGGCCCGCAACTATCGCGACGTCCCCGTGAAGCTGGTCTTCTACGTCACCGATCCCACCGCCCGTGCCGCCGCCATCCGCGCCGCCGGCGGCACGACCCAGCTTGAGCCCGCGCCCCAGGCCAGCCTGGGCGGCGCTGTGGTCGGCCTGTGCAAGGACCTCGACGGCTATGTGGTCGAGCTGCTGCAGGCGCCTGCGGCCTAGAGCAGCCCCGGAAACTGGCCGCCATCGAGCAGGATGTTCTGGCCGGTGATGAACCCGGCGTTGGCCCCGCAGAGGAAGGCGGCCATGTCGCCGAACTCCTGGGGTTCGCCGAACCGGCGCGCGGGGATTTGGCTCTTAGCGCGGTCCCGGAAGGCTTCGACATCGCCGCCCTGGGCGAAGCGGGCGTGGTTGGACTTCAGTCGGTCGGTGTCGAACTGACCGGGCAGGACGCTGTTCAGGGTCACGTTGTGGCGGGCCACCTCCCGCGACAGGCCGCCGACGAAGCCGGTCAGGCCCGCGCGGGCGCCGTTTGACAGGCCCAGGATGTGGGCGGGGGCCTTGACCATGTGGCTGGTGATGTTGACCACCCGGCCGAACCGGCGGTCGATCATCCCGTCGATGGTGGCCTGGATCAGGAAGATCGCCGACAGCATGTTGCCGTCTATGGCCTTCAGCCAGTCGTCGCGGGTCCAACTGCGGAAGTCACCGGGCGGCGGGCCGCCGGCGTTGTTGATCAGGATGTCCGGCGCGGGGCAGGCGTCCAGGACCGCGGCCCGGCCAGCCTCGGTGGTCACGTCGGCGACGACGCCGCGCACCTCCGCGCCGGTCTCGGCCGCGATGTCGGAGGCGGCCTTGGCCAGCCGCTCTGGATCGCGGGCCGCGATCACGACGCTCACGCCCTCCCGCGCCAGCGCGACCGCCGTGGCGCGGCCAAGTCCGGCGCTGCCGCCGCAGACGATGGCCTTACGGCCCCTGATGCCCAGGTCCATATGCGTCTCTCCTGATCCCGTTCGTCGTCAGTGCGCGGGGCGCTTGTGGCCCCAGCTGGAGGTTTTGTCGTGGCGGGCGACCCGCCAGGTGGCCTCGTCCACCTCGATGGCGCCCTGGCCGAACTCGACTTCGAACCCCGCCGGGGTCTGCGAATAGAAGGACACCATCTGGTCGTTGGTGTGTCGGCCGAGGCTGGCGGTGATGGGGACGCCGGCCGCGGTGGCTCGCTCCAGAGCGAAGCCGACCGCATCCAGGGTCGGAACCTGGACCATCAGGTGGTGCAACCGCTTGGGCAGCGGGACCGGCATCAGCGCCAGGGTATGGTGGCGCGCATTGCAGTGGAAGAATTCCATGTCGAAGGCGAAGTCCGGGCCTGCCCTCAGGCGGATGATGTCGGACAGCCGAAAGCCCAGCAGGTCCTGGTAAAAGCGCCGGGTGGCCGCCATGTCCTTGGTGGAGAGCACGATATGGCCCAGGCCCTGGTCGCCGGTGACAAAGGCCGGGACGCCCGCCGGGGAGACGAAGGGCGTCTCGGTGCGACAGGTCGGACCGTAGAAGATCTCGACCCCCAGGCCGTCGGGATCGCGGCACGCGACAAGGCCCAGCACACCGCGCGCGGCCAGAAGGGCGGGGTCGGCGGCGTCGATGGTCACGCCGCCCTCAAGCAGCCGCGCGCGAACAGCCTCCAACTCCGCCGGCCCGGCGACCTCGAAGCCGACATAGGCCAGGTCGTCAGCGTCGCCGGTCTCCACAGCGATGCGCCAGTCCAGGTCGTCCAGGCGGTAGCGCCCCGCCGCCTCGCCCGGCATCAGGCCGAGCACGCCGGTGAGAAAGTTGTGGAACGCGGCCGGGTCCTTGACCCGAAGTCCCAGGTAGCCGAGCGAGCCGATGGTCATGGGACCTGCCCTTGTTGGTGTGCGGTGACGGGGGATTGGCCGGCGTCGCGGCCTTCGCGGGCCCGGCGCCAGCGGGCCGGGGTCTCGCCGAACTCGCGCTGGAAGGCGCGCACGAAGGCGGCGGCCGAACTGTAGCCGGCCTCCTCGGCCGCCGCCTCAACGCTGAGGCCGCTCGAGGCCATGCGCCGGGCGATGGCGGTCAGGCGCAGGCGCGAGAAGACGCGGGCGGGCGTTTCGCCGGTCACCAGCTTGAATTCCTCGGCGAAGCGGGTGCGGGACATCCCGGCGGCCTTGGCGATATCCGCCAGGCTCCAGGGCTGGTGCGGCGTCTGCAGGAAGGCGTTGATCGCCCGGATCAGCCGTGGGTGCGGCGGCTCCGCCAGAGGTTCATCCGGGGTGCGGCGGTCGGCGAAGGCGCTGCGGCTGAAGTTGATGGCCATGGTCTCCGCCAGCCGGCGGATCACCAGGCTGCGGTCAATCTGGGCCTCGTCGGCGTACTCGTCCTCCAGCATCTCCACAGTCCGCCAAAGGCGCCGCGAGAGGTCCGGCTGCTCAGCGGCGCTGACGAAAGTCGGACCCCAGACCAGGGACCCGAGGGCCAGGAACTCACTGGGGGCGACCCCCAGGAAGAGATCGACCTCGCAGCCGGGATCGGCGTCGGACACGGCGCGCAGCTCGAAGCCGCTCACCGGCTGGTCGGCCGCCGCGCCTGGGGTGCGGAAGGTGTGGGGGGCGAAGCCGCTCATCGCCACCGCATCGCCGGGCCCCAGCTCGAAGGCGCGGTTCACGGGGAAGTCGGTCTCGAGGCGCAGGCGCCCGCGCCGCACCATGACGCAGTAGGATAGAGCGCCGGCGGCCAGGGCCTTCACCTCGCCGGCCTGGGCGGCGGCGCGGACGAAATAGACGCCGTCCATGCGCACGTCATTTCGGCCGACATCGGAGGTGAGGGCGGCGCTCATCAGGCCCTGTACTTCTCGGCCAGACCGCCGCCCGCGCCGGGCCGGCCGATGCCACGCACGGCGATCCCCGCATCCAGCTTCAGAACCCCGCCGGTGGCCGGCCGACTGTCGCGGCGCGAGGCGAGGAACACATAGCCGCCGGCATAGTCCGCGGCGGCCGGCACAAAGCCGATGGGCATGGCCGCGCCCGCTGTTCCTGGCAGGTCAATGCTGTTGATCGAGGTGTCGGCGAGCCCCAGGGCCGCGGGTCCGCGCAGGTCGGTGTCGATAGGACCAGGCGCCACCCCGTTGACCCGCACGGCGGGGGCGAACTCATAGGCGAGCTGGCGGATCAGACCGACGACGGCGTGCTTGGAGGCGGTGTAGAGCGGCCCCCCGCCGCCAGGATCGAACCCGGCGTTGGAGACCGTGAACACCAAGGCGCCGGACGAGCGCACCAGGGCCGGCAGGGCGGCCTTGGCGAGGTTCAGATAGCCCTTCACGTTGATGTGGAAGAGCTCGTCAAAGGCCGCGTCGATCCGCTCCGGCGGCAGGGCGTCCAGGGCGGTGGAATAGTCCCAGATGCCGGCGTTGCCGATGGCGCAGTCCAGCTTGCCGAACCGCGCCAGGCAGGCGTCGACGGCCCGCTGGTTGTCGCCGATGGCGCGGACGTCGCCGCCGATGGCCTCGATCCGGTCGCCCAGGTCACCCAGCCGCTCGGGCGTGCGGTCCAGGACGGCGACGGAGGCCCCTTCCTCAAGGCAGCGCACGACGATCGCCCGGCCCAGGCCCGAGGCGCCGCCGGTGATCAGGATGACCTGGCCCTGCAACGCGCCCATCTAGAAGATCGTGCTCAGATTGGTGGACTGAATCACCGTGTGGTCCAGGAACAGATGGCGTCGCACCAGGCGGAAGCTGTCGCCGACCCGGCGCAACACGTCCTCACGCCGGCCGATCCAGCTGTCCTGGTCCCGCTCGAGCCGGGTGCGATGGACGTGGAAGGAGGCCTCGAGCGTGATCTCGTCCCCGGCCACCTCCAGGATCCGCACATTGCTGACGAAGTGCCGCGACCGCGAGGGCGGGTCCTCCGACCAGGCCGAGCCCGCCTCCAGCTTCTTCACCCGCATTTCCAGATAGGCCCAGTCGTCGTCGAAATAGGCGACCTCGCCGGGCTTGGTGAATTCGCGGTCGAGATCGGCCGACGTCACCGTGCGGCGCACCGGCATCCAGTAGGTGACATCCTCAGCCATCAAGGCCAGCCAGTCGCGGTAGCGGCGCGCATCGAGCAAGGCCGCCTCGGCGTACAGAAATTGCTCCACCTCGTATTGCAGCAGGGCCCGTTCGGAGAGCGGCGTTTGCGCCCAGCCGGCGGCGGCGTGATCCAGGACGCCCATCAGACCCTCCCCGTCGGCGGCGCCGAATGGTTGGCCTTCAGCTCAGCCCAGTCGCGCGCGCTCATCCATTCGGTCCAGGCGCGGTAGAGCCAGCGCTGGCCGTGCTCGCTGATCAGGCCTTCGATGTAGTGTTCCCCTCCAGCGCCCACCTTGGCCTCGTCGTGGCCCAGGCCCATCTGCAGATTGTGACCAAGGGTGCGACTGGCGACGCCGCGGGACGAGCGGGTGCTCTGGCTCCAGTTCTCGCCGTCGTCCTGTTCCAGGAGGCCGGCGGGACCGAACACGTGGTTCATGCGCCGGATGATCTCGCGCTTGGCCTCCGGCGGCGCGGCCTTGGGAACCAGGGTGTACCACCACAGCTCGGTGTGCGACGGGCCGCGCGGCAGCCGCAGGCACATCTGGGTTCCGCTGATGGTGACCCAAAGGTTCGGGAAGATGTTGGGGTGGCCCTCGCTGCGGACGCCCTCGGGACCCATCAGGTCCGTCGCCGCCCTGGGGCGGATGCGCGGAGCCATGTCGGCCTGGGCGTGGGACAGCTCCATCCGCTGCGCGTCGGTCAGGGCGTTGATCTGGTCCTGGGCGGCGCGGGGGATGCCCGGGCCGCCGATGGCGTGCCCGTACTCGCCCAGCATCACCATCTGGTCCTTCGGAAACTGGATGCGGGCGATGTCCAGGAAGCCGGCCGTATTGGCCGAGGCGTGGCTGTAGGGCACGTGGTACCAGTCGAAGAGGTTGTCGACGGCGATCTTCCAGTTGCAGTCGATGATGTTCTTCTGGACCCCCTCGGCGACCTCGATCTCGCCATGGGCGCAGATCATCCCCAGCCCGGCGCGCCCGGTGACCCCCAGATAGTCGTGCAGGGACGGCGCGTCCTCCGCCAAGGTGGCGAAATAGAAGCCCAGATGGCTTTCAATCCGCGCCTTGGCCAGGCTCAGACGGCTCTTGTCGAGTTCGCCGTGATAGAAGGTGCTCTGGCCCGGCACGCCGATCAGCTCGCCGTCCAGGGCGTAGTTCCAGCCGTGATAGCTGCACACAAATGACTTGGCCCGACCCTGCTCGGCCCGGCACAGGGCGTTGCCGCGATGACGGCATGTGTTCAGCAGCGCGCGGATCTCGCCGTCGGCGCCGCGCACCACGATGACCTGGTCCTCGCCGATGTAGCTGATCAGGTAGTCGCCGGGCGCCTTCAGCTGGCTCTCGTGGCACATGAAGTTCCAGCCGCGGGCGAAAATGCGTTCCAGTTCAAGCTGGTAGAGGCTCTCGTCTGACAGGACCCGGCGATCCAGCCAGCCGGTTTCCGGGTCGAACAGGGCCGTCAGCGTCGCCCTGTCCCACGCCGCAGCGTGTTGCGTTCCATCCGCCATGGCGGCCTCCCGTTCCTGGAAGTCTTGGCGCTTCCGATCGCAAGGAGGCTAGCTCAGCTCCGGGCGGGGGATGAGCCCCGATCGTCCGCGAGAATTGATAATCCGTCCGCCGGGGACGGCCTGATCCTCGGGTTGAGACCGGGCAGGGCCGCTTCCAGGTGAAGGGCGAGGCGCCCCGCCTAGACGGCTACCTGCTTGCGCTGGCGACGAGATCGCCTGTGATATCCGGGATATCAGGGCCGACCAGCCCGGGGTACAGGGCATGGGCTGGCAGGAACATGGCGCACCCGCGCTTGGCCCGGACCGTGTCCAGCGCCTTCTTCTGCTGGTCCTGCGGAAGCCCCTGAAAACGCGCCAGATCGAGGATGCACAAGCCGTGATTGGCGGCGAACTTCACGGCCGGCCTTTTCGGCGGCGGAGCCTTCATGTCCATCTGGACCGCCCGGCCCGCCACCTCGGCCGTGATATCCGGAACGCCCCTCATCCCGAACGTGGCGACGCCACAGTTGCGGGCGTTGAAGGTCTCGATGACCGCAGACTTCAGCATCGCGTCGTAGGCCGGCGCCTGGGTCAAGGCAGGCTTCATGCGGTAGATGGCGTTGTCGGCGTCTTCCATGCTCAGCTGACACACGGTGCGCTTCGCCTCGGCCAGCGGGTCAGAGCCCTGCGCAGCAGGTTTGGACGCCGCGGCCGGTTGCAGGGCCGCGATCACGGCCTCGGTCGCATCCGGCACATCCGGCCCCACAAAGCCGGTCACGAGGGTTTGCTGAGGGATCGCGCTGACGCATCCCACCTTCGACAGGGCGGGCGTCATGGCGGCCTGCAGATCGGACTGAGCCTTGCCGAGCTGTCCGAGGCGCTGATAGTCGAGCCGGCACAGGCCGCGGTTCGCGGCGAACCTGATCTCCGGGGCGTCCAACGGCATGCCGAATTCCTGGACGTTCATCGCCACCATGCGCTTGACGACATCGTCCGTCAGGTCACGGTCGGGAACCTGGGTGGTCCCCTCGAACAGGACGCCGCAGCCGCGCGCGTTGAAGGACGCCTTCAGAGCCGCCGCCACATATTCGCGGAGATAGATCGCGTTGGTGCGCACGCCCGCCGACTGCAAGCGTGACACAAGGCGCGGATCTATGGCGCAGACCGTCCGGGTCGCCTGGATTGGGGTCATGGGCGGCAGGCGCAGTTCGGCCCAGGCGCGGGGTGAAACTGAGAGCGCGGCCAACAGGATCAGCACGGGCATTGCGAGCGATCCGCCCAAAACCTTGGCGCGCGACATTCTGAGATCCCCCCAAACTTCCGCGGAAGCTAGGTGACTGGTTCCGCCCTGTCGAGGCGGGCGGGGCCCGTTGCGGGTTCCAGGGCCGCGTCCGTGACTGGCCGACGGCGTGCAAGCCGCCTAAGCTGCCGTCCGACGCCACGCGCAGGATAGCCGCGGGCCCAAGGGAGGACACCATGACCTACGCGCCCGCGACGCGCGCCTTTTATGACGCCGACAGCCACATCATGGAGCTTCCCGACTTCCTGAAGAAGTACGCGGACCCGGCGCTGAGGGACGAGATTCCGGAAGTCAGCTACTCGGCCTCGATCGTGACCGACGAGGAGGTCGCGGTGATCGTGGGCCAGGGCAGCCGCCACAGCGACGCCCACCGCGCCGAGCAGATCGCGATGGGCGACGAGCTGATCGCCAAGTCCAAGGAAATCCAGGCGCTGGGCGCCTTCGACAGCGAGGATCGGTCCAAGGCGCTCGACCTGTTGGGGTTCACCAAGCAGCTGGTGTTCGCCACCCACAGCCTGCGGATGCCCTTCTCCCCCAGCTCCAAGCTGGAGCCGCGGCTGCGCTATGGCGCGACCCGCGCGCACAACCGGCACATGGCTGACTTCTGCAAGGCCGACAGTCGGATGATCGGCGTCGCCGCGATCCCGCTGGATGAGCCGGAGCTGGCGCTGGCGGAGCTCGACTGGGTGCTGGCCCAGGGGCTCGGCGCCGTCTGGGTGCCGCACCGCGCGCCGCTGGGCCGCTCGCCCGGCCACGTCGATTTCGAGCCCTTCTGGGCGCGCTTGGCCGAGGCCCGGGTTCCGTTTGTGATGCACGTCGGGGGCGCGCCCCTGCAGCAGTCGAAGGCCTGGGAGAACAACGGCCGGGCGCCGGTGAAGGACTGGCTGGGCGGCGGCGAGAACGTGCGGACCAAGGACGCGGCCCTGCAGCATCAGGTGCCGGAAGCCTTCATTAGCATGCTCGTGCTCGACGGCGTGCTGGACCGTCACCCGAACCTGAGGGGCGCGGCGATTGAGCTCGGCGCCGGCTGGGCGCCCGAAATGCTGCGCCGCCTGGACTGGGTCGCGCGCACCTGGGGCCGCAACGACGCGAACCTCCAGGTTCAGAAGCGCAGCCCCTCGCAGCAGATCATCGAGCAGATGGCGTTCACGCCGTTCCCGCTCGAGGACCTGGGCATGATGCTCCAGCAGTCCAGCCCGGATCTCTACCTGTTCTCCAGCGACTACCCGCATATCGAGGGCGGCCGCGATCCGATCGGCAAGTTCGAGCGGCATCTTGAGGGGCAGGACGAGGCGGTGAAGGCGAAGTTCTACACGGAGAACTTCCTGCGCATCGTGCCGGCGGCGGTTTGAGCGGGCGGCTGATTGCGGCGAGTGGTCTCCGAGAGAGCGGAAAAGCCTAGTTCCACGTTTGTTCTTGACGCCTTTTGCGAGCTTTAGAAGAGTATGTCCCGCACAGGATGTGGGGGGCTGCTGTGGGACTATCGATCTCGTGGGTTGCGTCGCGGTGTCTGGATCTGACGGAAATGCTGGACGCCCTTGGTCTCGCGGCGTCTGGCGAGCCCGAGCAGCTATGTCCCGTGCCTGCGCCGGCGCGGTTCGCTGCGTTTGAGCTGGACGGCTGGTGGTTTGTCGTCTCGGAGGACAACAGGTTCGCGAGCCGCGAGCGGGTGGTCGCGGTGTCCCGGGGCGGGGACGCGGTCGGGGCCTATCTGGAAGAACACGTGATGTTCAGCGGCGCCTTCGGCGCTTCTGACGGCGTTCTGGTCTGGTCCGCCCAGCACCACTGCACCTACGGGCTTGAGCATCTGGACGTCTGGGGAGATCCACCCCCGGCGCTGGAGGGCATCCACAAGGGCCTGCTGGAGGAACTGCAGAACAACGGCGGCGCCGACTACGTGTTCGATGCGCCCATCGATCTTGCGGCGAGCCTCTGCGGCTTCAATCCCAACACCTTCGACCGCGATGTCGAGGTGACAGGCCTGAAGGTGGTCCGGAAGGATCTGATGAAGCTGGTCGATCAGCCGCTTTCGGAAGGGGCCGGTCCGCCGCCGGTGGCGAGCGCTGGCGGGACGCGGAAGCGAGGCTTCCTGGCGCGGTTGTTGGGGCGGGGGTGAGGCGGAGCTGAGTCGAGCGCCCACGAAGCGGGTTTGAGACCCATCTCAAACGAGAAACGCCGGAAGTATCGAAGGGGGGTAGGTTGGGTCGTTCCGGGCCGGCTCAAAGGTCTGCCGACTAAGTGGCGGTGGTTGCAGTCGCGCTATAGTTCGTCTCCAACAAACTCCCATGGCCCCCCATGCGTGGTCCGATCGGTTCAGCTAAAGCTCGGGCGGCTCACCGTCCTTGAGCCGACGGTCTTGAGCGTGGAGCAAGCTGTGCAACGCGGGCTCGGGCAGGGCGGCCTGCGCCCGGCTTGAGTTAACTTATCAGCTCCGTCCCCAACCAGGACTATACAATTGCTAGGGCCGAGGTCGGATGCGTATCGGTGCGCTTCGACGTCCTTGCCGAGGCCCGACCAGGCTTCAAGGTGCTTCAGCGCCGCGAGGCTTCTACGCCTCAAATCGTATCCAACGGGATCTTCAGATATCGCCGCCCGTTCCCCTCCGGCTCCGGCAGGTGTCCGGCGCGAATATTGACTTGGATGGACGGCAAGATCAGGCGCGGCGGCGCGAGCTGCTGGTCGCGGCCTTGGCGCAGGGTCACGAATGCGGCCTGGCTCACACCGGCATGGACGTGGACGTTGCCGGCCTTCTGCGCCGCGATGCTGGTCTCCCAGGCATAGGTGTCGCGGCCCGGCGCCTTGTAGTCGTGGCAAAGGAACACGCGGGCCTCGTCCGGCAGGGACAGGATACGCTGTACGGATTGGTAGAGCTGAGCCGCATCGCCGCCCGGAAAGTCGCAGCGGGCGGTGCCGTAGTCCGGCATGAACAGGGTGTCGCCGACAAAGACCGCATCGCCGATCACATAGGTCATGCAGGCCGGCGTATGGCCCGGCGTATGGAGTGCGATCGCCTCTAAGCCGCCGATGCGGAAGGCCTCGCCATCCCCAAACAGGTGATCGAACTGGCTCCCGTCGCGGGCGAAGGTGTCGTCAGCGTTGAACAGGGCGCCGAAGGTCTCCTGGATGCGGGTGATGTCGGCCCCGATGGCGACCTGGCCGCCCAGCGCCGCGCGCAGATACTGCGCGGCCGACAGGTGGTCGGCGTGGGCGTGGGTCTCAAGTTGCCACACCACCTCCAGGCCCTCTCGCCGGACGTAGTCCAGAATACGGTCGGCAGAGGCGTGGGACGTGCGGCCCGCGGCAGGGTCATAATCGAGCACGCTATCGATGATCGCGCAGGCGGACGAGCCTGGATCGCGGACCACGTAGGACACCGTGAAGGTGGCTTCGTCGAAGAAGGCCGCAACCGCCGGCTTGGTCCCTTGCGTCACCGCGATGGCGCGCGTCAGGGCGGGATCGGCATGAGGCATCGGATAGCTCCTAGACTTGCGTACTACATATATCTATATATGCGCAAATACGTATATGCAAGGTGCGCCGATGCTCGACCTTACCAACCCCCTCGTCCTCACCGCCGTGAGCAGCGGCGTCCTGGTGGGCGCCCTCCTGGGCCTGTTTGGCGGTGGTGGCTCCGTGCTGGCGACACCGCTTTTGCTTTATTGGGTGGGGATCAGCGACCCGCATGTCGCCATCGGCACCTCGGCCGCGGCGGTGGCGGTCAATGCGGCCCTGAACCTCGCCGGCCACGCCAAGGGCGGGCGAGTGAAGTGGCCCTGCGCCAGCGTCTTCGCCGTGGCGGGCCTGGCCGGCTCGTTCGCCGGCTCCAGCGTCGCCAAGCTGGTGGGCGGCCAGCAACTCCTGCTGTTCTTCGCCGTCGCCATGGCGGCCATCGCCGTCTCCATGCTGCGCAAGCCCCGCTCGGACGGCGATCCGGGCGTCCACCTCACCCGCGCCCTGACCCTGAAGCTCGCCCCCATGGGGGTCGTGACCGGTTTCGCCGCGGGCTTCTTCGGCATCGGCGGCGGCTTCCTCATCGTCCCAGGACTGATGGCGGCCACAGGCATGACCCTGGCCAACGCCATGGCCTCGTCCCTGGTCTCGGTCTCGTTGTTCGGGGCCTCGACCTCACTCAACTATGCCCTATCGGGACAGGTGAACTGGACGGTGGCGGCCCTGTTCATCGCCGGAGGTTTTGTCGGCGGGCAGGCCGGTGTGCGCGGCGCCGCCTTGCTGGCCGACCGGGCGACCCTGGCGCGACGCGCCTTTGCTGTCCTGGTCTTGGTGGTCGCGGCCTATGTCGCGTGGCGGGCGAGCCACCCGGGCTGAAGCGTGATCTCTTGGGTCGCCAGCGCGCGCATCCCAGGACGGTGACTGGCCAGGATCAATCCTTGTCCCGTCCGGTCCAGATGTGCGCCCAAGGCCGCCACCAGCGCCGCCTCGGTCGCCGGATCCAGCCCCTCGCTGGGCTCATCCAGCACTAGCCAGGGGGCGTCCCGCAGCAGGGCGCGGGCGATCGCCAGGCGCCGGCGCTCGCCGCCAGACAGCAGGTCGCCGCCATCGCCCACCCACGCGCCAAGTCCGCCCGGCGCGCGCCTGACCCGATCCGCCAGTTGGGCGGTCTCCAGAGCCGCCCAGAGCGCCTCGTCAGAAAGCTTAGGCGCCGCCAGCCTCAGATTATCCGCCACGCTGCCGCTGATCGCGCGGCTATCCTGGGCCGCCCAGGCGAACAGGTCCCGGGCCGCGCCCTCGGCCAGGTGTTCAAGGGGCTGGCCGCCCACTGTGATCACCCCAGGTGGCGGGGCGCGAAGGCCGACCATGGCCTCGATCAAGGTGGATTTTCCGCCGCCGGACGGCGCCTGGAGCACAAGTCTGGTCCCCGGCTGCAGCACCTGGCCGAACAGGGCGAGCTGGTCGCCCGCGCGACCCGGCGGCGCTGAGGCCTTAAGCGGGGCCGCCCATTCGTCCAGCCGCGCAAGACCGGCCTTGAGGCCCGGCGCCTGCTCGGCCGCGCGGGTCAGGCCGCCCGCCGTCTCCAGTCCGGCCAAGGCGCCGAGCACGGCGAGCGCTGCGAGCGGCGGGGCGGCGTTCTGAACCGCCAGGGCCACGCTCAAGACGGTCAGAGCGGTCAGCAGAGCCTGCGCCAAGCCCAAAGCGGCCTCGGCCTCGGCGGTCTTCAAAGCAGCCTCCCCGGCTTGGGCGTCGCGCGCCCGGATCGCGGCCCGGGCCGGCTCTGTCAGCCCGAAGCTGCGCAGCTCGGCGGACGCCGCCGCATAGGCCGAGACGGCGTCCTTGAGCGCGCCCACCGCCTCTTGCCGGACCTTGACCGGCCCGGCCAGCCAGCGCGGCGACAACCATCTTGAGGCCGCCAGCAGACCTGCATACCCGGCGCAAAAGGCCAAGGCGGCCAGCGCAGACACCAGGCCGGTCGTCGCCAAGCCGGCCCCAAGGCCGGCTGCGGCCGCCCAGGGGGCCGGGCGGCGGACGATCGCGGTCTCCAGCAGATCAACATCTTGCACCACCCGCGCCGAGGCCTCGCCGGAGGAGAGCCCCAAGGCCTGGCGCGACGGCGCCGCGGCGATCAGCCGAAACAGGGCGGGGCGCAGGCCGGCCAACACCTTGAGGGCCGCCTCATGCGACCAGATCCGCTCGCCGTACCGGCCCGCCGTGCGCACGATCGCCAGGGCGCGGAACCCAGCGCTGGGCAGCAGGTAGTTGAAGGCCTGGACGGCGAGCGGGCCCGCAGCGCCTGCAAACCCGGCCCCGGCCAAGAACCAGCCCGAGACCCCCAATAGCAGGGTGGCCGCCGTGGCCGCCAAGGCGGCGCTGGCGGCGGCGAAGGCGAGGGCGCCGGCGTGGCGGCGAATGAGGGGGCGCAGCAGAGCCTGAGCCTGGCTCATAGGCGCACCAAGGTGTCAGCGGCGGCGGCGAGGTCGGGCGAGTGGGTCGCCACCACCACAGTGCGTGTGCGCGCCGCCTCGCGCAGCAGGGCGATGACGGCGGCTTCGCATTCGGCGTCCAGCTCCGCGGTCGGCTCGTCCAGCACCAGGAGGCCCGAGGGCTTCAGCAGCGCCCGGGCCAGCGCCAGCCGCCGCCGCTCCCCCCCGGAGAGGCCCGAGCCGCGCTCGTCGAGCGGGGTGTCGAGGCCCATTGGCCAGCGCGACAGCGCCTCTGTCAGGCCGACCCGATTGAGCATCGCCAGGGCTTGCTGGCGCTCGAGGGTCGGATCGGCGGCCCGCAGATTGTCGAGGATCGAGCCGGGTGCAAACACTGGCGCTTGGCCGGACCAGGCGATCCGCCCGTCCAGGTCAGGCGAGGCGGCGACCCCGTTGAGCCTGATCTCTCCCGCCGACAGGGGCTCGGCGCCGATCATGGCGCCAAGGAGGGTCGTCTTGCCTGAGCCGCTAGGGCCTAAAATCACGGCCAGGCTCTGGGGCGCGATCTCAGCGTCTACGGGGCCGATCTGCTCTGGGCCAAAGGCGCGGATAGCCCCGGTCATGATGATGTGCGGGGCGGGTAGGGGGGCTCGCGCCTTGGCCACGGGCCTCGCCGGCTCGCCCTCGACCAACCGATGTAGGCGCTCTGCCGCCGCCTCGCCCAACTGCTTTTCGTGATAGGCGGCCGCCAGCCGGCGCAGGGGAGCGTAGAACTCCGGCGCCAGCGCCAAGGCGTAGAGCGCCGCCGCCAAATCGAGCCGCTCCGGCGGTTTGAAGGGCAGCAGGCCCAGAAGGGCGAAGCCGCAATAGACCGCCGTCAGGGCGACGGCGACCGCAGCGAAGAACTCCAGCGCCGCCGACGAGATCAGCGCCACGCGCAGCACCCTCATGGTCCGATGGGCGACGCCGTCCGCGGCCTGGGCCACCTGATCGGCGACCTGGTCCTGTGCGTCGAAGGCCAGGATGATCGGCAGGGCTCGGATGCGATCGACGAACAGGCCAGATAATCGCGCCAGCACCTCCAACTGGTTGGCCGCCGCCTGGCCGGCCGCCCCCCCAGCTAGGGCGAGAACCGCCACCAGCGGCAGGAGCGTCGCGACCAGGATCGCGGCCGAGATCGGGCTGCGGAGGAGGACCGCCAGGGCTATGGCGACGGGAACCAGTCGCGCCTCCAAGGCCGCGGGCGCGAAGCGAGCGTAATAGCCCTGCAGGGCCTCCACCTCGTCGACGCAGGCGGCGATGTCGACGCCGATGGTCTCCTGGGCGCCGCGTCGACGATCCAGCACGCGGGTCACCGCACGGTCGCGGACCGCGGCGCAAATGCGCCTCGCGCGCCGCCCCGCCACCCGCGCCTGACCCCAGGCGGCGACCCCGCGCAGGCCGAGCGCCGCCGCCAGGCCAAGGGCCGCCAAAGCGCCGCCGTTTTCGACCACCAGGCTCGACAGCGCCCAGGCGAAGCCGGTCGAACCGACCACGCCCAGCAGCATGAGCGCGACCAGGGCGGCGGGCCCTTGCGGAGCCGCCCGCGTCCAGTCGTTCAAGGTCTGCGCGCTGGTGGCCACGACGCCCTCATCCATTATATTCGTACTTGCGCAAATTATAATGGAGGAGTAGTCCGGCTATCCTCACCTGTCCATGGGGCGGGTGAATTCCGGAGGACAGGCCATGGAGCTGGGAGTCGTAGAGCTCTCGCGACTGCAGTTCGCTCTGACTGCAATGTATCACTTTCTGTTCGTCCCCCTGACGCTCGGTCTCTCGTTCATGCTCGTCATCATGGAGAGCATCTACGTCATGACCGGGCGCCCGATCTGGCGAACCATCACACGATTCTGGGGCTCGATCTTTGGGATCAACTTCGTGCTGGGGGTCGCGACCGGCCTCACCATGGAGTTCGAGTTCGGGACCAACTGGTCCTACTACTCCCACTATGTCGGCGACATTTTTGGCGCGCCGCTGGCCATTGAAGGCCTGATGGCCTTCTTCCTTGAAGCGACCTTCGTCGGTTTGATGTTCTTTGGCTGGGAACGCCTGTCCCGGCATGGGCACCTGGCCGTGACCTTCTGCGTCGCCCTGGGCTCCAACCTGTCCGCCCTGTGGATCCTGATCGCCAATGGCTGGATGCAAAATCCGGTCGGCGCGGTGTTCAACCCCGACACCATGCGCATGGAGGTCTCGAACTTCCGCGACGTGCTCTTCAATCCGGTCGCCCAGGCCAAGTTCGTCCACACGGTCAGCGCCGGCTACGTCACGGCGGCGGCCTTCGTCATGGGCGTCTCGGCGATCATGTTGCTCAACAAGCGCTGGCCCCGGGTGGCGCGGCGATCGTTCACCGTGGCGGCGGCCTTTGGTCTGGCCTCGGCGCTGTCGGTGGTCGTGCTCGGCGACGAGAGCGGCTACGCCTTGACCGAAAACCAGAAAATGAAGCTCGCTGCGCTCGAGGCCATGTGGGAGACCGAGCCTGCCCCGGCCGGCCTGACGGCGTTCGGCTTCCCGAATCTGCAGACCCACACCACTGAGCACGCGATCCGGATTCCCTATGTCCTGGGCCTGATCGCCACCCGTAGCCTGGACGGCCAGGTGCAGGGGATCATCCCGCTGGTCGCAGACTCCCGGCTGCGCATCGCGAACGGGGTGAAGGCCTATGACGCGCTTGAGCGGATCAAGGCCAACCCAAAGGATGCCGCCGCCCGCGCTGAGTTCGATCTGCGCGCTCGCGACCTCGGCTATGGTCTGCTGCTCAAGCGTTATGTGGCGGATCCCCGCAAGGCCGATGCCGCCCTGATCGACAAGGCGGCCTGGGATACGGTCCCCAACGTGCCGGTGATGTTCTGGATCTTCCGCATCATGGCGGGGATCGGCTTCCTGCAGATCGCCGTGTTCGCCGCCGCCTTCCTGCTGACCACCCTGCGCCGGTGCGAGACCAAATGGATCCTCTATGCGGCGGTGGCGATCATGCCGCTGCCGTGGATCGCGGCCGAATCCGGCTGGCTGCTGGCTGAACTGGGCCGCCAGCCCTGGGCGGTGGACGGCGTGCTGCCCACCTTCCTGGGCGTGTCCAGCCTGACCGTGCCCCAGCTGTGGACCACGATCATCGGCTTCACCCTGCTCTACGGCATCCTCGCCATTGTTGAGGTGGGCCTGATCATCCGCACCATCCGCCGCGGGCCCTACGCCCACCATGAACATCCGGACGCCGCCCCCGCCGCGCCCGCCCTTGCGCCGGCCGAATAGGAGACCCGGTCATGGAACTTCCCCTCGACTATCCAACCTTGCGGGTCATCTGGTGGGCCCTGATGGGGGTCCTGCTCATCGGCTTCGCCATCACGGATGGCTTCGACCTGGGCGTCGCGTCCCTACTGCCCTTCGTCGCCCGCACCGACGCCGAACGTCGGATGGTGATCAACACCATCGGCCCGACCTGGGAGGGCAACCAGGTCTGGTTCATTCTGGGCGGTGGGGCGATCTTCGCGGCCTGGCCCTTTGTCTACGCGGTCAGCTTCTCGGGATTTTACCTGGCGATGTTCGCGGTCCTGGCCTCGCTGATCCTGCGGCCGGTGGGCTTCAAGTACCGCTCGAAGCGCCCCGCGCGGGCCTGGCGGTCCACCTGGGACTGGGCGCTGTTCGTCGGCGGCTTCGCCCCGGCCCTGGTGTTCGGGGTAGCTGTCGGCAACGTGCTGCAAGGCGTGCCCTTCAAGCTCGATGACACCCTGCGCGCCACCTATGAGGGGACCTTCTTCGGCCTCTTCACCCCCTTCACCTTGCTCACGGGCTTGCTGTCGGTGGCCATGCTGGTGACCCACGGCGCCGCCTGGCTGACCCTGAAGGCCGAGATCGGGCCTGTGCGCGACCGGGCGCGGACGATCGGAACCTTGGCCGCGGCAGCGTCGATCGTGCTGTTCCTGGCCGGCGGGGCGTTCGTGGCCTTCGCTGGCCTGGGCTATACGGTCCAGGGTGACAGCCTGGATCTCGCCGGGCCCTCGAATCCGCTGCGGGCGGTCGCAGAGCCCTCCGCTGGGGCGTGGTTGGCCAACTACGGCCGCTTCCCCTGGATGGGGGCGGCGCCCGTCCTGGGCCTCGCCGGGGCGCTCGTCGCCCTGATTGGGATCCGAGCGGGGCGTGAAGCGCCGGCCTTTCTGGGCTCGTCGATCTCCGCCCTGGGCGTCATCTCCACCGTGGGCCTGTCGATGTTCCCCTTCATCCTGCCCAGCAGCATCGATCCGCGCTCGAGCCTGCTGGTCTGGAACGCGTCTTCCAGCCACATGACCCTGTTCATCATGCTGCTGGTGACCTTGGTCTTCCTGCCGATCGTGCTCGCCTACACCGCCTGGGCTTTCAAGGTGATGTGGGGCCGATCCACGACCGGCGCCTTGAACGTCAATCCCGACCTGTACTGAGGAGCTGCTGCGATGTGGTACTTCACCTGGGTTCTCGGTCTCGGCCTCGCGGTCGCCTTCGGCATCCTCAATGGGATGTGGCACGAGTTCTTTCTCTTGGGCGAGGGCGATGACGGCGCGGATGATCCGGACGGCGCATGAGGCCCTAGGCAGGGTCTAGAAGCCTGCTCCGATGGTCGGATCAACAGTTGCAGGGATGTCTAAATCAGGCTCGAAGCCAGAGCCGCCCACCCCGGACCCTGCGGGGCGGGCGCTTCTATTTGCTGGGCTAAGGCCAGGGCGCCTCAGGCGGCGACGAGAGATCCACGGTGAATCTGGGCAAGGGTGTTGAGGACGTTCATCGCGTCCTTGTCGGTGATGCGATAGTAGATGGTTTGCGCGTCGCGCCGGGTGGCGATCAGGCCTTCGGCCCTCATCTTGTACAAGTGTTGGGAGGCGGCGGACTGGGCCAGGCCCGAATGCTCGGCGAGATCCTCTACAGAGGCTTCCCCGTCGACCAGCCGGCACAGGAGCAAGAGGCGTTGCTCGGTGGCAGGTAGCTTCAGGAGCCGGATGGCCTGGCCCACACAAGCTTGCAGCTCGGAAACCACGTCAGAGCACACGTGCTTAGGGGAAGGCGCAGGGATTTACATATTCGCTATGTGGAATATGCGCGCGCGAGGACAAGGCGCCGCCGCCCAAGACCGCGTTCAGACCAGAATCACGAGGTGCTGGGCAGCTATCCCGGCTTGGAGATTAGGTCCTGGCATTCCTCAGAGGCTAGGTCGAGGCGCTATGCGAACTGGTTTGCGCACTCGCGCTTGAGGCGCCTAAGGATCACAGCGACGGCTGTTGAGGCGTCGGCGAACGCCGATCCAGCCCCTAGCATCTGCTCCGCCCGCCCATAGTCTTTCCGGTTGATCATTGTCGCGACGCCGCCGGCCTCACGGTGGAACGTAGCGTGGGCTTCCACGCATGTGCCGAAACTCGTTGACCGGTCGCACTGCTTGCGCCCTTCGCCGTGAAGCCAACGCCCCAGATCACAGTTCCTGTCGGAGCAGATGCTGTCTGCGTCGAGCGTAGTTCGATTGTCGAGCGCGACCCGCAGCTTGACCTTCCAATCCGCGTGCGCGGCCATCGCCTTATCGAAGTCCATCCCAAGCATCCCTGTTGTCTTCCCGGGAAAGATCGCATGCCCCAGCTAAGAATTTGCCCCATGGATATGGCTAAGGCGCGTTCATGGAAGCTTGACCCCTGCCGCGTTGGGGCTCTTGGCCATTGCGTACGCAGAACCGCAACAACTGGTTGCGCCCCCTCGGAAAGGCTTCGATCGCTACGCGCCATGGGGCTAGCGGTTGGATTGCTCGCGCCACGGATCAGAGAATCTCGGATCCGTCAGCAAACCCTGGTCAGTCAGCGCGTTCAGAAAGGCGATCAGCTCCTTTCGCTCCTGCGGCGTCAAGGTGAAGCCCGACAGGAACGAGCTCTTCAGGGGATTTGCCGCCCCGACGCCGGCGTAGGGACCAGATGCGATAGTTCGGCCGCCGGCGGCATAGTGGTCGATGGCCTCGTCCAGCGTCGCGATCGATCCGTCGTGCATGTAGGGCGCGGTCACGGCGACGTTTCTTAGGCTGGGCGTCCGGAAGCGGCCCATGTCCTGTGACCGCCCCGTGATCTCCGCCACGCCCGTGTTGTCCGCCGGATAGGCGCCTTTACCGTCCAGATTGTAGAGGCCGGTGTTGTGGTAGGCGACCTCGCCCACCGGGTTCCTCGTGTGCATGACGGAGTCCGTCATGTGAAGGCCGCTGTGGCAGTGGTGGCACTCCAGTCGTTCGCTGAAGAACAGGGCTTCGCCACGCTGAGCCTCTGCCGACAGGGCGGATGTCTCACCCGCCCGATACCGGTCATAGGGCGAGTTTACCGAGATCACCGTGCGCTCGAAGGCGGCTATGGCGCGGGTGATGGTGCCGAGCGAAACCTCGCCCCGAGCCTCCGGGAAGGCCTTGCGGAACAGCGGCGGATAGCGGGGCTCGGCCATCAGGCGCGCTTGCACCTCGTCGTCCCGTCCGGCGATCCCCAGCTCTACCGGCGCGGCGCCCAGGAGCGGGACGAGGGTCTGGCGCTCCAGGGAAGTCAGCGAGGGATTGGCCCAGGTCAGCACCGGCAGGTAGCCGACGTTGGCGATGGACATGGCGTTGCGGGGTGTGTGTTGGCCCGTCACGCCCACAGACGTGGCTCGACCATCGGTAAATGCCCGCGCCTGTTCGTGGCAGGAGGCGCAGGACATGGTCCCGTCCCGCGACAGCCGCTTATCATAGAACAAGAGCCGGCCGAGCTCGACCTTGGCGTTGGTGGTTGGATTGCCCTTGGGCTCCAGCGGCGCTGGGATCCAGGCCGGCAGGCTATAGTCAAAGCGGCCAGCAACGTAGTCGCCCAACGCCGCTACACCGCCCTGGGCCAGGGAGCCCAGGGCGGCGAAGGCCACAGCGCCGGCCGCGGCGCCGACGATCAGCTGACGCAGCCTCACTCTACCCGGGCCCAGCTTTGGTCCTTAGGCGTCAGGTCGCGGAACGGGACCCCCAGGGCGGGCATGATCGCCGCGCAGTCATCATCGGTCTGCCCCGACATGCACCCGGCCGCCGTGTTGGGGGCGTTGGTGGTGACGTCGGTCGCTTTCAGCAGCTCGGCCAGGTCGAACACCACGGACTGCCGCGCAGGGTCGAAAGCGGCGAACCTGTAGGTTGGCCGGTTCTGGCGGGCGCAGGGCGAGGTGGGGGGCGCGGTGAGCGGCCCGCTAGGGCAATCGGTGCTGCCCAGGTGAATCGAGAAGCCCGATGCGTTCGGGCGTCCGGGAGCGCTGGTCTCGATGTCGATCGTCAAGAACTTGTATCCCGCGCGCCAGGGCCAGGAGAGGGCCGAGAAGTTGAGTGGCGGACCAGCCCGTGTGGTGTCCTGGTGGTTTCGGTCCGCCGGCACGCCGAGGTCGAAGACCAGGCCGACATATCGACCCGGCGCCGCCTTGCCGCGGACTTCGCGGTTGACCGCAGCGTTGCCGTTGCAGTTGCCGGTGGCGTCCTCGAAGTCGAGGAGGGCCGTCTTGTCATCCTGCCAGCGGCCGTCGGAGGCGATGCGCACCGGCGTCTCGCCGCCCTTGGCGTCCACGAGGCGCAGGTTTGACACATAGACCCGGAAGTCCTGAAGAGTGATCGCGGCGCCGGTGGCGCCGATTCCGGAATAGGTCTTCCCGCAGGCGAGAGGTGCAGCGCCCACCTTGGCGGCGAAGCGGACCACGACGTCCTGCTCGGCGGCCGCGGCGGGCGCCGCGGCCAGGGCGAGGCCCAGGGCCGCGCCGGCCGGGAACATGAAGGTTCGAAGGCTCATGGTGCGCTCCCTAGAAGTGGCGGCTGACGCCGAGGCGGAAATTGCGCCCCTGCTCGTAGACATTGGGGTAGGCGGTGGACTGCTTGTAGGCGGCGTACCGCTTGTCAAAGAGGTTGGTCACCCCGGCGTCGAGACGCCACGTCCGGCCCTGAGGCGCCCAGGTGACGAACAGGTCGTGGGTCTCATAGGCGGGGCGACGTCGCAGCAGGGTGGAGTCGTAGTCCTGGGCCTCGACCCACATGGAGCTCCACCGCAGGTCCACGGACGGGCTGAAAGCGTAGGCCAGGGACAAGGTCCACTTGTCCGGCGGCGCGAAGAGGTTGGCGCCGGTCAGCTTGTCGCGCACGCGGATCTGGCTGTAGGCGAGTTGGCCCGAAAAGGCGCCCTGGCTCAGCCCGGCCTGCAATTCGAAGCCTTCCCGCTCAGCCTTTGAGACGTTCTGGTACTGCTGGATGGGGCGGCGACCCAGCACCGGGTTGGTGTAGAAGCCCACCACCACGACGGTGATCAGGTTCTCCACGTCGGCCTTGTAGTAGTCGCCCTGCAGGGTCAGGCGACCCAGGCTCAGGGGCGCGTCGCCGCTCCAGCGCGCGCCGGCGTCCCATTCCTCGGAGATCTCGGGCTTGAGGGCCGGGTTGGGGCGGAAGTTGGCGAAGGCCGTGGGCGTCGAGAGCGATTGATAGAGCTCGTTCACGGCCGGGGCCCGGAAGCCGGAGCCGCGGCTCAGATAGACCATGGCGCCGGAGATCGGCTTCACAGTCACCGCCAGCGACGGCGACATTCGATCGTCGGAGGTGGTCGGCGAGGCGCCGCTCTTCAGCTCGGTTTCGAAGTGGTCATACCGAACCGCGGGCGTCAGCGAGAGCCAGGGGGTCAGGGTGATCTCGTCGCGCAGGAAGCCGCCTAGCGAGGTCTGCTTGCCGTCCGGCGACACCGTGCCTGGCAGGCCGTCGGTCCGCGACTCGATCTGGTCGCGATAGCCGTCAGCCCCCACTGTGACACGATGGCCGAGCGGGCCGGTGGAGAAACGCCAGCTGTCGGCGCCCGAGAAGCCCAGGGTGTCAGTCAGGGTTGAGGTGGACGTCAGGACCGGCGTGACCTTCAGGTTCGGATCCGCGCCGGTCTCCAGGCGCGTGACATAGACGGACAGGTCGAGGGTCTTTTGGCCGTCACTATCAGCGCCGCTGAGGTTCAGCACGGTCTGGCGTTGGGTCGCCCAGTTGTTCTGGAAGTAGGGGAAGGACGCGTCGGCCTGCGGGTTGTTCGGCTGGAAGTCCTCCATGTCGTAGTAGAGGTGGGACAGTTCCGCCCGCAGGTGATCCGTCGCCTGCCATCCGGCCTTCGCCAGCAGGCTCACCGCCTGGCCATCGCCGGGCCGCAGGGTCGTGCCGCCGCCCTGGCGGATCGGACCCCAATCGCCGGTGGTCAGCCCCAGGAAGCCATCGAAGGCGCCCTGGCGGCCGTAGGCTCGGGCCAGGAGCCGGCGCCCCTCGTTGGCTGACTGGCTCTCCGCGCGCAGGTCGGCGCCGAGCTGGTCGCCTTCGGACAACAGGTTTCCGGCATCCAGGGTGGTGAAGGTCAGGGCCCCGCCGATGCCGCCCCCGCCATAGACGGCCGAGGACACGCCTTTCAGCACCTCTGCGCGTGACAGGAAGAACGGCTCCAGGAACAGGGGGGAGGACAGGCCGGGAGAGGCGTTCTGGCGGGCGCCGTCGATCACGGCGACGATCTGGCGGCCTGTGGCGCCTCGGATCGAAGGCATCTCGCCCTGGACCCGCGGGCCGCCGAAGAAGTCGACCCCGGGCAGGCGCTCCAGCACCTCGGGATAGGACACCGCCTGGCGGTCGGCGATGTCACCGGCCGTGATGACGGACACAGGGGCCGGAAGGTCAGCAAGGGGCGTGGGCGCACGGACGGCGGTGACGATCACCCCTTCAAGGTCGACCGGTGCGTCGGCGGCGAGCGCCGCGCCAGCGGAGAGCGCGGCGACGGCGGCGCCGGCCAGCAAACGGGAGGACCAGGTGAAAACACGATCAGACATGATTTAAGCCTTTGAATATACGCTAAATATTCTTTCCGGCCGGGTGGCCGTGAGCGCCCCCGGCGGTGTGACAGCCGCAGGCCGAGGCCTGCGACGCGATGGGATGGGCGATCGGCATCGGGGCCTGCATCGCCAGAAGGGCCCCAACGGCCGCGGCGACGACGATGGTCATCAGACGAAGCATTCTCATCACCGGCCTCCCGCGGCGCCGAAGTTGGACAGGGGCGCGGACGGCGCCTCCCAGGCGGCGCGTCCGCCGCGGCGGGCGCGGGCCAGGGCGTCCGCCATGGCCAGGCCAAAGGCCGCGCGCTCTGCGGGGGACAGCATCTGGGCGATGGGCGTCGTCCTGCGGCGGTGGTGCAGGCTCAAGGACAGGCACCCGTAGTCCGGGTGGTCCTCCCGGGCCAAGCTGGTCCAGGCGGTGGGCAGGGTGTCCTCGCAGATATCCGCGCCCCCGTCGGAGCGGCGGATGGTGATGCCTTCGGGCCGCACGATGACGTCCTCGAAGGCCCGGGCCCGCCGCCGGACCACCAGGAAGGCGAAGGCCAGGATGGCCAGGTCAAGCAGGATGAAAGGGGCCACGGGCCAGAAGCCTCGGGAGACGAAGACAAGGCTGGTGGTCAGGGAGACGAGGGCGAAGGTGGTCAGCGCGGCCGTCTGACCGGCGTCGGTCAGGGAATGGTTTGGTTTCAGGCGCGCATGGAGAAGGACGGGCTCTTGGGCTGAGCCGAGGGCATCGGACATGGAAAAGGCTCCGAACGACGAGGGGACAGGGGCGCAGCCATGCGGCGGCGCCGTTGGGATCGACGTCAGATCAGGAGCGGGGGACCGGTAGCTGGAGGCGGCGGGGCGGCGAGGCCCTGGCCGGGCCGGACCGCGGTGCTATGGAGTCTGGGCGCCGCGACGACCACGAAACGGGCCGGCGCGGGCGGAGCGGCGGAGGCCAGGGGCGGAGCCGCGCCCAGGCCCGCGAAGGCGCAGGGCGCCGGCTTGTGCGCGCCGTGGGCCGGCGCGTTGGGTTGTGGAAGCTTGCTGGCGTCTAGCGCTACGGCCCCCTGCGCGGTGCAGATGACGAGCGCGAACGGCAGGTCGTTCCTGTGGTCGGCCATGTAGCCTTGCGGAACCAGGACGCGCAGGGCGACGGCGAGCAACGCAGCGATCAGCCACGCGCCCCCATTTCGCCCCGAGCTTCTCAGATCGGTCCGCATGCGCCTCCCCTAGGCCTCCTTCGTCATGCTGTCGCTTCAGGGAAATTACGAGGGTCGAACATCAGGGCGCCTTCAGCTGCGAGGCCCGGGCGACGAAGCCTGAAAACATGCCGCGCAGGGGCTCGGCGATCGCTGGGTCGGTGGTGTCGAAGGAGCCGCCCTTAAAGGGGGGTTCCGGATGGTACTCGGCCTGCAGCATCAGGGCCTCGGCGTAGGGGCGGCCGCGCAGGCGCTCCACCACGGCTAAGGCGAAGTCCAACCCGGCCGAGACCCCGGCGCCTGTGATCAGCTTGCCGTCGGTGACAACGCGGGCGTCGACCGGTGTCGCGCCGAAATGACCCAGCATGTCGCGCGCCACCCAGTGAGAGGTAGCCTTGCGCCCACGCAGAAGGCCCGCCGCGCCGAGCACCAGCGAACCGGTGCAGACGCTGGTGACGCAGGTCGCGCGCTGGGCGCGATCGGCCAGGAAGGCCAGGACTGCGGGGTCCTGCGCCACCTGTAAGGTCCCGGTGGTTCCGCCGGGGACGAACAACAGCGTCAGATCGCGCGGACAGTCGGCCATTGTCGTGGTGGGTGCGATGGCCAGGCCAAGGTCGCTAGGGACCGGCGACAGGTCGGAGGTCGAGGTGACGAGGTGGACCCTGGCCCCCATCATGGAGGCGAAGAAATAATGCGGCCCGACCAGGTCCAGGGCGGTGAAGCCCGGATAGAGCAGCATGGCGACCTCCTCGTCACCATGCATGTTCAGCCCCGGCACGGCCATCAGCCGCATGTGCGCCTCGGCGGCGGCGCCGTCGATGTCGCGCAGGTTCGGGGGCGCGGTGGCGGCCATGGCGCGCTCCAGCGACAGGAAGGGGGCCATGGCCGCCAGGGCGGTCATGCCTCCGATGAGGGTCCTACGGTCGGCGGTCATGGGCGTCTCCCGGGTCAGGGTAGGGCGAAGGGATCGGAGCTCGGATCCTCGCTCCACTGATATTCGAGGCTCTTGGCCAGCAGGCGGGCGCGGTCCTTGCCGTACAGCCTGGCGACCACGCCGAGCGCCATGTCGGTTCCGGCCGAGACGCCGGAGGAGGTAACGTACTTGCCATCCTCCACCCAGCGGGCCTTGCGCACCCAGGTGACGCCGGGGTCCTGGTCGGTCGCCAGCTTGAAGAAGGCCTTGTTGGAGGTGGCCTTGTGGCCATGCAGCAAGCCGGCCTTGGCCAGGATGGCCGAGCCGGTGCAGACCGAGGTCATCAGGTCGACGGATTTGTCCTGGGCCCGCAGGAAGTCGAGCAGCCGAGGGTTTTCAAGGGCTTCATAGGTGCCAATGCCGCCCGGGGTCATCAGGATGTCGATCTTGGGCGTAGACGCGAAATCCCGGGTGGCGATGACCTCGACGCCCTGGGCCGAGCGAACGGGCCCAGCCTTCTCGGCGATCATGACGACCTCGAACTCGGGAACATTGGCCCACATCTCCACAGGCCCGAACACGTCCAGCAGCTCGAAGCCGGGATAGAGCACGACCCCCACCACCTTGCGCGCAGGCTGAACCGGAATGGCCAGGGCCGTCGCGGCGCCCGGCCCGGGCTTCACCGCCGGATCGAGGGCGGCGCGCACATAGGCCGCGCGACCCTGGCCGATGAAGGCGGCGTACTCGTCGCGGTTGGAGACGCCGTCCCCGTCCGCATCACCCTCGGCGGCGAAATAGCGGGCCAGGGCCAAGGCCTGGCTGTAGTCGGACTTCAGAGGCGCGCCGAAGGCGGCGGACATGCGGCTGAAGGCCTCGAGGGAGCCATGGCCCAGCATGGCGTAGCCGGCGGCGACCGTGTGCGCCTGGGGATAGGCCTTGGCGAGCTTGGCCATGTCGGCCGTGGCGCTGGCGTCGGCCTGCCGCCATGCGGCCTTCACCGCCGCTCGATCCGGCCCGGCCTTGGCCTGGCCGTCGAGGACCGCGGAGACCAGGGCCATCTCGTCGGCGTCGATCAGGCCGTTGGGCTTGGCCTTGGCGTCGGCGTTGGCGTCGACGCTCTCTGGCTTGAACTTCAGCGACGCCATAGCGGCGTCGAAATCGACCGCCCCGGGCGGCGGGGCCGACCATGCCGCCCGGGGCGATCCCGCGAGCGCCAAGACCGCCACGAGGACGGCGATCCCGCCGGCGCGGACGGATGGGCACGGTACCGCCTTGCCGGGTCTCTGGATGGGAACTTGACGCATCACGGATCTCCTTCCGAAGCGGGCTTCAGAACGCCTTTGAGAGGGTCAGGTAGGCCGACCGGGGTTGCAGGGGGACGACGACCGCACGGGCCAGGTACTGATAGGGCGCATAGCCGTCCTCGCCGGTCAGGTTGACCACCGAGACGGAGACCTTGGCGTAGCCGAAGTCGTAGGAGGCCTGAGCGTCGACCAGGACCGAGCCGTCGGCGACGACGGTGTTCGGCAGGGTCAGTTCGCGATCCGAAACCGCCGTCAGGCCGCCGCCGATCTCCAGGCCCTTCAAGTCGCCGGACTGGAACCGATAGCGGGCCGCCAGGCGCAAGCTGTGCTCCGGTGTGCGGGTCGGACGGTCGCCGACCGGCAAGGTGTTGTCCTTGGTGACCTTGGCGTCGGTGTAGGCGTAGGCCGCCAGGACCGACAGCGCCGGGCTGGGCTCATAGACCATGTCGGCCTCGACCCCGCGGGCGCGCTGCTCGCCGGCCTGGATCGAGGCGAAGGGGTTGGAGGGGTCGGCGGTGATCACATTACGGCGGGTGATCTCATAGGCCGCGACCGTGCCGGTCAGGCCCTTGATCGGCGCCGTCAGCTTCAGCCCGGCTTCATAGGACCGAGACGTCTCGGGCTTGGGATCGGCGACACCAAAGGCGGCCACCAGGCCCTTGAAGCCCTCTGAATAGCCCGCGAAGGCCGATACGCCCTTGGCCAGGCGATAGGTCGCCCCGACCCGCGGCGTCCAGCGGCTCTCCGAGCGCGAGGTGTTCACGAACGGGAAGCCGCCGCTGACATAGAGGCTGCTGATATCGACATTGGTCCAGCGCAGGCCCGCTGTGATGTCCAGGCGTTCGCCGACGGCGATCTGGTCCTGGACGAAGACGGCGGTCGACTTCATGCGGTCGGTCTGGACGTCGCTCAGCACCGGCGGCGCCCCGAACTTCACGTTGGTCGCAGGTGTGGCGTAGTCCACGAAGCCGATGAATCCGAAGCCCAAGGACGCCTGGTACTTGGTCTGGTCGTAATCCACGCCGGCAAGCAGGTTGTGGCGAACCGCGCCCTCGCCAATCTTGCCGTTGATCGTCGCGGAGATGCTGGTCTGACGGACCTGCGACGGCAGATAGGCCGAGGCGAAGGCGTAGGTCGTTCCCGCCAGTGGAATCCCCGTGAAGGGGAAGGAGCCGTATTCGTCGAAGTCGTTGCGGAACCGCCGCACGCTCACCTCGCCGCTCCAGGCGTCGGAGAAGGCATGGGCCAGGGTGGCGGTGACCATGCGGTTTTCGACCGTGGTCTGCGGCGCATCAGGGGCGCCGGCAAAGGTCTCCTTGTCCACCTTGGCGCCCAGCGGACCGGTGAGGGCGTAGGGCAGACCAGAGTATTCCAGCTGCTCCACGCGGGAGTACTGGCCCCGGAGCGTCAGGCGCGTGGCGTCAGTGAAGTCGATCACCGCGGTGGGGTAGATCGAGGTCCGGGTGCTGTTGACCTGTTCCAGGTAGCTGTCGGCGGTCTCGTAGTCGGCCGCCAGGCGCAGGCGGATGCGGCCGCCATTGGCCGGCGCATCGACGGAACCCTGGACGCCTCGGGTGTTGAAGCTGCCCGCGCGCAAGGCGAGGGTGGCTCCGAAGTCAGGCGCCGGATCGACCGAGACGAGGTTGATCAGGCCGGACAGGGGCGCGCCCACGCCGCCGCCATAGAGAGTGCTGGTCGGGCCCTTGGCGACTTCCACGCGGGCCACGTTGACCAGGGTGCCGCTGTCGCTGGCGCTGGCCGGCAGGTTGTAGGTCAGCATGCCGTCGACCAGGTAGGCGGCGTCGAAGCCGCGGATCTTGGGCGACTGCAGGACCAGCTCCATCTGACCCTGGGGCGCGACGCCGGAGACGTTGATCAGGGCGTCGCCGACATTGCGCAGGTCCTGGTCCTCGATGAGGGTCCGGTTGATCGCCTGGATCGACTGCGGGATTTCCTCAATTGGGGTCGCCGTGCGGGTGGCGGACCCGGCGGTGGTGACGGTCACGCCGCGATTGGCGGTGACAACGAGTTCGCTCACCCAGGCGCCGGTGTCTTCGGCGTGGGCGGGAAGCGCGGAAAGCGCGAGCAAGGCGCTGCTGGCCAGCAGTTGAAGCTTCATGTGGAAATCCCCCGGACCCTGTGGGCCGCCGTCTCGGGCTGGTCACGCGCAGGGCGATGTGTCTGTCGGGACGCGCGGTCGTCGAACTTCCGCACGCAAGGCAATGGAAGCCTTCACACGCGTGCGAAGGCTTAGCCCCGGCCGAAAGGCGGGACTCAGACCGACAGAGTAGGGGGACCGGTTGCGGGCGGCGGCGGGGCCGCGAGCCCCTGCCCCGGACGCATTGAGGCCGGCCGGGCGGCAGGGGCCGTAGGGAGGACGAACGGTACGTGGGCCAGCACCGCTGACGGTTCGGGCGGCGCGGTAGCGACACCAAGGCCAGCGAAAGCGCATGGCGCGTGGCCTTGGGGCGCACTGTGATCCTGGTGCGACGGATCCGACTTGACCTTGAGGGCGCCCTCGCCCGTGCAAATCACCAGCGCGAAGGGCTGGTCAGGCGTCGTCATATAGCCTGCGGGGGCGAGAATGCGCAGGCACACAGCCAACATCGCCAGGACGAGCCAGAGCCCCCCAGCCTCGCTGTTGCTGTCTGCAGATCTCCGCATGGCCGAGTCTCTAGCCTAGTTGATAGGCAATGTCTTGGCCCTGCTTCGCCAGCGTCCTGGATCGGGAAACTGCCTACGAGCACAAAGGAAGTGGCGCAGCATCAAAAGGCTAACGGCCCACATCGCTATACCAAGCGTGGTTGGTCGGGACTTGACTGCCTTCGACTCTGCTGGGCGCTAGTACCGTTCTGCAGGCCACTGGCCCCTTCGACTTCCGGCAATGCATATTAGGCGAGGATGACGGGCGTCAGATTTGCGGCCAGAACGGACATTGCCTCTGTGCCGCCAAGTGGACCTAGGGGAGCGATCCGCGCATCTGGGATCACCCGTTGAAGAGCCTCGCCGTGCGGGGTCCAGAAGGACGCCTACAGGCGGAGTGAATGCATTGAGGCAGCCTGCATCTCGCACAGGACTTTGGAGGTGACTGGGTCGCCAGTGCTGCTCCCGCTGCTGTGAGAACGCAGACCAATTTACGGCAGCCACCAGCCTTTGGTCTTGGAAGCCGCCTCATCCGCAATTCTGATCGCCGCCCTGGCGTTAGCTCTGGCGATGCCAACGGCGGCTTCGATGTCCTCAAACGCCCAGGCGTCGAAATACTTGGTGGCGATCTTTGTAAGGTGGTCGGCGTATGTCTCGCGTTTGGCTTTCGTGACCAGCTCGTCCATGACCGCCCGCGCACCCCTAAGCTGGCGGCGAGTTTCGATGGCAAGGAGGAGCATCGGGCCGTCTGGAAGCTCAGGTGCTTTTAGAGCTCGCGACTGCTCAATGAGATCGTCGAAGCGATAGATATCGAAGTCCGCCAGATCCCGAACAAGCTCGTGCCTATGCGCGAAGCTGGCCTACCTGGCGCCTGATCTGCAAGCCGCGATCGTGAACGGCACGCTGCCGCCCGGGGTTACGCTCCAGGGCTTGCTGGCCAAGCCGCTGCCGGTCAGCTGGGCGCGGCAGCGTGTGTTGATCCTGGGGTAGGGGGCCGCAGAGGGGCGTTTCGGCCTTAAAGGCCGAGGTTTCTATAGGGCGACCTGAGGCGAGTTTAATGCAGTTTAGCGCCTCCTATAACTGCGCTCAGGTCGAGTATAATGAGATCTCGCTGGCGTTTAATGGGGCTGGGCCGCGGCGCGCCGTGCAAGCGACCTGTTCCGGTCCTGTTGAGCGCCTGTTCGGTGCGAATTTGCCACCTGTTCTGAGCCTGTTATCGCTCCTGATGTGCGCCTGTTCCTGAGCGGCCGATCAGTCAGCTAAGTCACAGATTAGGCGTGGGAAATCCCGCCTTGGGCGCCATCAGCGCCTGTTCCAAGAAAATGCAAACCGGAGTTTCTGCATACGCTGCAGAGACAGCCGGCTTTTGTCGCCGCGGCAGCCGCGAGAATTGGCGCGCAAATGCGCGGCGCGACACGGATTGGCGTCGACTTTGATGCGGGAATTCAGGGGGTTGGTTGAGGGCTACTAGATCGGAGACAAATTCTGCCGACTAAGTGGCGGTGAGAGAGGGATTCGAACCCTCGATAGAGTTTCCCCTATACACGCGTTCCAGGCGTGCGCCTTCAACCACTCGGCCACCTCACCACACTCCGAAAGGGGGCGGGCCCCTCGCGGAAGGCGCGCAATATACTCAGGGAGCCCGGCGGAGCAAGCGCGCATCTGGGCCTTGGCGGCAGACGGTGCAAAAGGCCGCGCGGGACCCTATATTGGGGCTCGATCCAATCTCGCGTGAAAGGCGGCCGCCCATGCTGTTCGGCAAGAAGTCCCTCGACATGCCCACCCCTGAAGCCGCGCTGAAGGGCCGCCCGATGGCCCTGCCGACCGCGGAGACGCACTTCCTGAACGACCGCCCGCTGAAGGGGCCCTATCCGGAGGGCCTGGAGCTGGCCCAGTTCGCCATGGGCTGCTTCTGGGGCGTCGAGCGCAAGTTCTGGCAGGTCCCGGGCGTGTGGGTGACCGCCGTCGGCTATGTGAACGGCTATACGCCCAACCCGACCTATGAAGAGGTCTGCAGCGGCCGCACCGGCCATACCGAGGCGGTGCTGGTGGTCTATGACCCGGCCCAGGTCACCTACGCCGACCTCTTGAAGGTGTTCTGGGAGAACCATGACCCGACCCAGGGCATGCGCCAGGGCAACGATATCGGCACCCAGTACCGCTCGGGCATCTACGCCTATTCGCCGGAGCAGAAGGCCGCCGCCGAGGCCTCGCGCGACGCCTTCCAGGCGGCGCTGAAGGCGCGCGGCTATGGCGCCATCACCACCGAGATCGGCGATGCGCCCGAGTTCTATTTCGCCGAGGACTATCACCAGCAGTACCTGGCCAAGAACCCGGGCGGCTATTGCGGCATCGGCGGCACCGGCGTGACCTGCCCGATCGGGGTCGGCGTCGAGGCGTGACGCCGCAGGCCTTCAAGGCGGCCGCCCTGGCCCTGCCCGCCGCCACCCACGTGGTGCAGTGGGGTGGGGCCGATGTGTTCAAGGTGGGCGGCAAGATCTTCGCCATCCTGGGCCTGGGCGGCGCCTTCTCAATCAAGGTCAGCGATCTCGCCTACGAGATCCTGATCGAGACGGGGCAGGCGCGCCCGGCGCCCTATCTGGCGCGGGCTAAATGGGTCGCGTTTGAAGACATGGATGATCTCGACGCCGCCGAGGTGGAGGGCTGGCTGGCCAACGCCCACGCCCTGATCGCCGCCAAGCTGACCCGCGCGGCGCGACGGGAGTTGGGGCTCTAGCCCTTGGCCTGGCCTTCCAGCAGGCGGCGGATGTCGGCGATGGCGCCGGCCGCCTTTGACTTGCGCTGCCGGCTGAGCAGCAGGGCCACGGCGCCCAGGGTGGCGGCGATGAAGGCCCAAGGGCCGAACAGCCAGGCCGCCGCGGCCAGGGAGAAGTAGTAGCCGCGCACCCCGGCGTTGAACGAGGACAGGGCCGGGTTGATCAGGCGCGACGCCGCCTCGCCATAGGCCGCCTCGAACGCGGGATCCTGGCTGTCGGGCGCCGCGCCGACGGCGGCGATGCAGTAGTTCATCTGGCGGATCGACCAGATGAAATCCAGCAGGCCCCGGGCCAGGGCGACCAGCACCAGGGCGATCTGGCCCTCGAACAGCAGGCGCGAGGAGGTCTTGATCACCAAGAGGCTGGAGGCCGAGCGGAAGGTCTGCTCGCCGCCGAACAGGGCGCCCGCCGCCGCCGCGATCAGGATCAGGTTGGACGAGGCGAAGAACGAGGCCGAGTTGAGGGCGTGGCCCAGCAGCTGGCCGTCCATGAACCGGTTCTCGCGCACCGCCATGTTGCGCATCCAGGCGCCCCGGATCACCGTCATGTCGGTGTTGATGTGGCCCTTGCCCCGCGAGGCCGCCTTCAGGAGCGGCTCATAGGCCAGCCACACCGCCAGGAACAGGATCAGGGCGGTGAGGTCGAGGGCCGACAGGGGCAGGTGTCCGAGGCGCAAGGCGGTCAGTCCTCCGCGATCAGGCTGTGCCGGTTGGTGTTCTTGAGCGTCAGGGTGATCAGGAAGGCGATCGCCATCACCGCCGCCACATAGATGTAGAAGCCGCTCTCATGGCCGGCCTGCTTGAACTTCAGGGCCGCGAACTCCGCCGAGCCGCCGAAGATGGAGTTGGCGAGCGCGTAGGGCAGGGCGACGCCGAGGGCGCGGATATGGGCCGGGAACAACTCGGCCTTCAGGACCGCGTTGACCGCGGTGTAGCCCGACAGGATGGCCAGCAGCAGGATGATCAGCATGGCGGCGGCGACCGCGTCATGGGTCACGGCGATCTGGCTCATCACCGGATAGGTGGCCAGGGCCCCGGCCGCGAAGGCGAACATCAGGGTGGTCTTGCGCCCGATCCGGTCGGACAGGGCGCCATAGAGCGGCTGGATCAGCATATAGGCGACCAGGGAGGCGGCGCTGATCCCGGTGGCCGCGTCCTTGGTGAAGCCGGCGGTGTTGACCAGGAACTTCTGCATGTAGGTCGTGTAGGCGTAGAAGGCCAAGGAGCCGGCCGAGGTCAGGCCGAAGATGGTCCAGGTCTCGCGCGGATAGGTCAGGAACAGGGACAGGGTCGGCGGATGCTTCTCCGTCGCCGCGCCGGCCTTCTGAACGGCCAGGAATGAAGCGCTCTCGTGCAGGCCGCGGCGGATCCAGAACACCACGATGGCCAGGGCGCCGCCGATGACGAAGGGGATGCGCCAGGCCCAGGCCTCCAGCGCTTCCTTGGGCAAGAGGGCCTGCAGCACGATCAACACCGCCAGGGCGGTGAGCTGGCCCATGATCAGGGTCATGAACTGGAAGCTCGACCAGAAGCCACGGTTCTGCTTGCCCGCCACCTCGGACATGTAGGTGGCGCTGGCGCCGTACTCGCCGCCCAGGGACAGGCCCTGGACCAGGCGCGCGGCCAAGAGGGCGAAGGGCGCGGCGGCGCCGATGACGCTGTAGTCGGGCATGATGGCGATGGCGAAGGAGCCCGCGCACATCATGGCCACCGACAGGGACAATGCCGCGCGCCGGCCGGCCCGGTCGGCGTAGAGGCCCATCAGCCAGGCGCCGATGGGCCGGGCCAGGAAGCCGGCCCAGAACACCCCCGCCGTGCCCAGCAGCTGGGCCGTGCGGTCCCCGGCGGGGAAGAAGTGCTTGGCGAAATAGAGGGCGAAGGACGAGTAGGCGAACCAGTCGTACCACTCGACCAGATTGCCCGCCGAGCCGCCCAGGATGGCCTTGGCCCGCTGGACGGGGGTCAGGCCCGGAGCCTGAGCCTCGATAGGCAGTTCGCCGCCCGCTTCTGTCGCCGTCATCCTGTCCCCCCGGTTTGAGGCGCAAACCTAGACCGGGCCGGGCGTCGGGCGAAAGGGCCGGGCGCCTATATCCGCCCCATCAGCACGAGGATGAGCACAATCACCAGCACCAGGCCGACGCCGCCGGACGGGAAATAGCCCCAGGACCGGGAATAGCCCCAGCTGGGCAGGGCCCCGACAAGGGCCAGGACGAGGATGATGAGCAGGATGGTCCCGAGCGACATGGCGTTCCTCCGCGCCGGGCGACGGGCCCGGCTTCGGACGACTGAACGGCGACCGCCTCGGGGCGGTTCCGCTTGCTACTCGGCGACGTCGGCGGTGTGCAGGGTCTGGTCGGCGGCGCGCACGCCCATGCCGTACATGAAGCCGATGAAGGCGCCCTTGACCCGCGGCAGCAGCAGCAGGGTCGCCGTGGCCAGGGGGATCAGGGCGGCCGGGACCATGATGACCGGCGGCGTCTGCCAGATCACCGGGAACAGCAGCACCGGCGCGACCAGCAGGTGCCCGACGATCAGGATGGTGAAATAGGCCGGGCCGTCATCGGCCGGATACTGGGCCAGAGCATGCCGACAAGATGGGCAGGTCGGCTCGACCTTGAGGTAGCGCCAGAACAGCTTGGCCTCGCCGCAATTGGGGCAGCGACCCTTGAATCCGCGGGTCATGGCCTTGGAGAGGCTGGGTTTTTCGGAACTCGACATGGCGGCTATATGCTCATTCCTGGAGACGGGCGGAAGGGTGACCCGCCGTCGCATGCGCGGAAATTGCGGCCTTACCTAGCGCGACCGCTGTGCGAACAACTGTAGAACGAAACCGACGTCGGTTCTATCCCCAACCGGGCGAGCCCGAGTTCAGCGCTTGGCGTCCTCGGCGGTGCCGGTGACGGCGCGGCCGGCGGCCGTGATGTCCCGGCCGACCCCGGCCACGGTGTTGCAGGCGCTGGTCAGAAGCCCCAGGGCGGCGACGGTGAGGATCACGAGCTTGCGCATCAAAGGCTCCCGAACGGGTTGAGAATGACCTGACCTAAGGTCGAGCTTGGGGCGCTTTTTTGGCGCCCTTCCGCGCGGCCGGCAATCCTCGAACCGGTCTCAGGCCGCCGCCTTGCGGGACGCGGGGTTCGAGAACTCCATGACCCCGTCTTCGACCTTGGAGTACTTCAGGTTCATCAGGTCGAGCGCGTAGTTCTGGTCCAGCCGCCAGGGCGCCTTGGTCCCCTGCTTGGGGAAGCTGGCCATGGCCCGCTGCACATAGCCCGAGGAGAAGTCGAGCCACGGCTCCTCGCCGATGGTCGGGTCGGTGTTGCGCGGGGTGGCCTGGCGCAGGCCGGTGCGGTCCATGTGATTGAGCAGCCGGCAGACATAGCCGCAGGTCAGGTCACATTTCAGGGTCCAGGAGGCGTTGGTGTAGCCGAAGGACGAGGCGAGGTTCGGCACGTCGGAATACATCATGCCCTTGTAGGACAGGGTCCGGGCCGGCTCGACCGCCTTGCCGTCGACGCTGAGCGCCAGGCCGTTCAGCGGCTTCAGCACCAGGCCGGTGGCGGTGACGATGACGTCGGCCTCAAGGCTCTCGCCCGACTTCAGCCGTATGCCCTCGGGGCCGAAGCTCTCGATGTGGTCGGTGACCACGCTGGCCGCGCCCGACTTCAGCGCCTGGAACATGTCGGCGTCCGGCACCAGGCACAGGCGCTGGTCCCAGGGATTGTAGTTGGGGGTGAAGTGGGTCCCGACGTCGAAGTCCGGGCCGAGTTGTTCGCGGACCATGTCCAGCAGGCGCTTCTTGACCACCTCGGGCTTCTTGCGGGCGGTGTTGTAGAAGTAGAGGCCGAACAGCACGTTGCGCCAGCGGATGATCGAATAGGCCAGCTTGGCCGGCAGCTTGGCGCGCAGCCAGTTGGCGAAGGCGTCCTCGGCCGGGCGCGACACCACATAGGTCGGCGAGCGCTGCAGCATGGTGACGTGGGCGGCGGTCTTGGCCATCTCCGGCACCAGGGTCACCGCCGTGGCGCCCGAGCCGATCACCACCACCTTCTTGCCGGTGTAGTCCAGGTCGCTGGGCCAGTTCTGCGGGTGGACGATGCGGCCCTTGAAGGTCTCGGCGCCCGGGAAGTCCGGGGTGTAGCCGCCGTCATAGGAATAGTAGCCGCCACACAGGAACAGGAAGTTGCAGGTGAAGGTCCGGGTCTGGCCGTCCTGTTCGGCGGTCACCGTCCAGGCGGCGTCCGGGGTGGACCAGGCGGCTGACAGCACCTTGTGGCCATAGCGGATGTGCGGATCGATCCCGTGTTCGCGGGCGGTCTCGCGCACATAGTTCAGGATCGAGGGGCCGTCGGCGATGGCCTTGGCCTGGGTCCACGGCTTGAACGCATAGCCCAGGGTGTACATGTCGCTGTCCGAGCGGATGCCGGGATAGCGGAACAGATCCCAGGTGCCGCCGATGGCGTCGCGGCCTTCCAGGATCGCATAGGTCTTGCCTGGGCACTGGGTCTGCAGGTGCACCGCCGCGCCGATGCCCGACAGGCCCGCGCCGACGATGACCACGTCGAAGTGTTCCATGTTTCCGTCCCCCTGTCGGCGTCTCACGAACGCCGTCTCCTACCCATGACGTAAGGTCGGGCGGGGGGCAAGGCCTGGGTTATCAGCGATCAGGTGCGACACATCTTCCAGTTTACCAATTCCTGCGAGGCGCCGAGCTAGGCTGTAGGACATGCAACGCCGCTCCCAGCCCCTGCAGCCCAAGATCCAGGCCCTCGACGCCACGGCGTTCGAAACCATGGTGCGCCTGCACGAAGCCTTCCTGGCCGGACGGCCCGGCGCCATGCGCGCCCTGCCGCGCTATGTCGTGGCGCACAAGATGCGCTGCGAGGGGCGGCTGTTGATGGAGGCGGACTTCACCGGCGCCGACCTGACCGGCTCGATCTTCATCGGCGGCGACCTCAGCCGGGCGGCCTTCTATTGCGCGACCCTGGCCAAGTGCGACTTCCGCAACGCCCGGCTCACCCGCGCCGACCTGCGCGGCTCCAGCTTCGCTGGCGCCAAGCTGGGGGGCGCGGTGCTGGACGAGGCCGACCTGCGCGCCGCCGAGCTGTGCGTCGTCGACGACAGCGGCGGCCTGCGCCGGCTGGGCGCGGGGGCCAGCTTCACCGGCGCCAGTCTGAACGGCGCGCGCCTGGACGAGGTGGTCGGCCACGCGGTGGACTTCTCCAACTGCTCCCTGCGCGGCGCGCGGCTGCGCAACGCCAACCTGAAGAACGCCAACTTCGCCGACGCTAACCTGGCCGGCGCCGACCTGATGGGCGCCAAGCTGGCCGGCGCCAACCTCAGCGGCGCGATCCTGAGCGGTGTGGACGTGACCCGGCTGGGCCTTTCGGCCCAGGCCCTGGCGGCGTGCGTGGTCGATCCGACCCCGGCGGCGATCGCCCGGGTGGCCGAGATCCGCGAGGAGCTGAACCAGGGCGAACTCTGGGCCAAGACCGACGGCGCCAAGGGCCGTCCCGCCCGGCTCGACGGCGCCGACCTGCGCCCGGCCGAGGGCTGCTTCCGCAAGCGGGTGCTGGCCGGCTTCACGGCCAAGAACCTGATGGCCATCGGGGTCGACTTTTCGTTGGCCCAACTTCAGGGCGCGAACTTCGACGGCGCGGACCTGCGGGGCGCGGACTTCACCGGCGCCGACCTGCGCGGCGCAAGCTTCAAGGGCGCCAAACTCTCCCACGCCCGGTTCGTGAACGCCGACCTTGGGGCTCTGCCCCTTTCCGGCGGCGCCTCGCGGGCGATCAGCTTCGAAGGCGCGAGCCTCGACGGCACCGGCCTGATCCGCAAGCGTCCCGTGGCCGACGCGGACCGGCTGGAAATCTAGACGGGCGGTCTAGATCAGGCGGCCGGCGACAGGCTGTCGGCGGACATCAGCTGCTCGATCTGGTCGGCGGTGACTGGCCGGCTGAACAGGTAGCCCTGGATCTCCGAGCATCCCGCGGCCGCCAGGCGTTCGCGCTGGTCCGTGGTCTCGACGCCCTCGGCGATGACCGCCAGCTTCAGAGCCCGCGCCAGCTTGACGATCGCGCCGACCACGGCCTCGGACTCCAGGTCCACGCCCAGGTTGGCGATGAAGGAGCGGTCGATCTTGATCTTGCTGATCGGGTAGCGCTGCAGATAGCTCAGGCTGGAATAGCCGGTACCGAAGTCGTCCAGGGCCAGGGAGAAGCCCATCTGGCGCAGCCGGCGCAGGGTGTCGTGGGTGGAGGGATCGTCGCCCAGCAGGATCCCCTCGGTGATCTCCAGCTCGAACTGACGCGGATCGACGCCGTATTCTTCCACCAGCTCACCCAGGCGCAGCACGAAGTCGGCCAGGCGCAGCTGGTTGGCTGAGACGTTGATCGCGATCTTCAGCCCGGTCCAGCGGCGGCTGTCCTCGAAGGCGCGGCGCAGGGTGAACATGCCGAGTTCGACGATCAGGCCGCACTCCTCGGCGATCGGCACGAAGAAGGCCGGCGAGACGTCGCCGCGCAGCGGGTGGCGCCAGCGCACCAGGGCCTCGACCCCGGTCATGACGCCGTGACGATTGACCTGGGGCTGATAGGCCATCTCCAGGGCGTCGCGGGCCAGGGCTTCCCGCAGGTCGGACTCCAGGGCGCGGCGGGTCTTGATGGCCGCGTCCATCTCGATCTCGAAGAAGCAGTACTGGGACTTGCCGTTCTCCTTGGCGCGATAGAGCGCCAGGTCGGCGTGGCGCAGGGCCTCGGCCGGGTCGGTGTCCGGGTCGGTGCAGACGGTCACGCCGATGGAGCAGCCGGTGAACACCCGCATGCCTTCCAGGTCGAAGGGCTCGGACAGGGCTTCCAGCAGTCGGGCGGCCAGGGCCGAGGCGTGGGCGGCGCCCGCGTCGGTCTGGACGATGGCGAACTCGTCCCCGCCCAGGCGGGCGAAGGTGTCGGTCCCGCGGCACTGGGCGGCGAGGCGCTTGGCGGCCTCCTGGATCAGCTGGTCGCCGACATGGTGGCCGAAGGTGTCATTGACCTCCTTGAACCGGTCCAGGTCGATGCAGTGCACGGCGACCGGCGGGGCGTGCCGGCGCAGCTGGTCGAGGGCGCGGCCCAGGCGGTCAAAGAACAGCACCCGGTTCGGCAGGCCGGTGAGGGAGTCGTAGTAGGCCAGGTGGGCGGCGCGCGCCTCGCTGGCCACCAGGCCTTGCGCGGCGGTGCGGGCCCGGCGGTAGAGGAACAGCGCTCCGGCGGCCAGGGCGAAGACTACGGCCAGGATCGGGGCCACCAGTTCGCGCAACAGGTTGAAGCCGGGTGTCTGGGGCTTCCAGTCCAAGGTGGCGACGGCCTGCCCGCGGTCATTGCGCAGGGGCATGTGCGCCTCATCCGGTTCCGCCGAGGCGTCGCCGTTGTGGACATGCAGGTCGTCCAGCATGAAGCGGCGGGCGAAGGCGGCCACGAAAGCCTGGTCCAGCGGCATGCCCGAGATCAGGATCGGCGCCTTGTCGTCAGGCAGGGCGGAGCCGAAGTCGGGCTGCACCAGGGTGGCGGTGAGGATGAAGGGGCCATAGTCGTTGGCCGAGATGGCGCTGGCCTGGATCGGCTCGCCAAGGATGTGGCCATGGCTCGCGGCTTCGCCGGCGCGGACCTTGGCGGCCAGACGGTCGGCGTCGATCTTGAACTGCCTGTACACACCGAGCTGGTGTTGCTTGCCCCGGATCGCCGCGAACACCGGGTGATCCTCGTCGTCCAGGATGAAGGCCGCGCTGAAGCCGTTGGACTTGTACAGGTACTCGCCGATGTTCTCCCTGGCCCACTGCTGATCCAGGCTGTGGTCGAGGTGGATGATCGCCTCGTCCCAGACGACCTGGGGCAGGACCTGCTTGGCGACTTCCTCGATGCGGCCGGCGAGGCCGTTGCGGACCACGGCCTCTTCACGCGCCTTGGCGGAGAGGTCGAACTCCTTGACCAGGCTGAACACGGCCACGACCAGCAGCGCCATGGCCAGGAAGGCCAGGCACACCAGGGGCCAGAACATGTCGCCCTTGAGGAGTTTACGGGTCATTGCAGCGTCCGGGGGAGTCCTGTCGTCCCCGCGGACATACCGTCGCCACGCTTAAGCCTTCCTGGCCTGACGTGGTTGAAATCAGATGAATCTCAATAGATCGCCCAGATTGGGCAGGTTCGAATCTGGTCTTGTTGAGCAAGCGACGGAGAAACGCGCCGTTTACTCAACTTGAACTCAGACTGAGTGCAGCGAAATCAATCGCTGTCCATCTTCAGGGCGGCGATGAAGGCTTCCTGCGGGATCTCCACCTTGCCGAACTGCCGCATGCGCTTCTTGCCTTCCTTCTGCTTGTCCAGAAGCTTGCGCTTGCGGCTGGCGTCGCCGCCATAGCACTTGGCGGTCACGTCCTTGCGCAGGGCCCGCACGGTTTCCCGGGCGACGATCCGGCCGCCGATGGCCGCCTGGATCGGGATCTGGAACATGTGCGGCGGGATCAGCTCCTTCATCTTCTCGACCATGCCGCGGCCGCGGGCTTCGGCCCGGGTGCGGTGGACCAGCATGGAGAGCGCATCCACGGGCTCGGCGTTGACCAGGATCGACATCTTCACGAGGTCGCCCTCGCGGTACTCCTCGATCTGGTAGTCGAAGCTCGCATAGCCCTTCGAGATCGACTTCAGACGATCATAGAAGTCGAAGACGACTTCATTGAGCGGCAGGTCGTAGACCACCATGGCGCGGCTGCCGACATAGGACAGCTCGCGCTGGTCGCCGCGGCGGTCCTGGCACAGCTTGATGATCGAGCCGAGATATTCGTCCGGGGTGAAGATGGTGGCCTTGATCCAGGGCTCGGAGATGCTCTCGATCTTCACCGGGTCGGGCAGGTCGGCCGGGTTGTGCAGCTCGATCTCGTCGCCGTTGGTCAGCTTGATCTTGTAGACGACCGAAGGCGCCGTCGCGATCAGGTCCAGGTCGAACTCGCGGCTCAGCCGCTCCTGGATGATCTCCAGGTGCAGCAGGCCCAGGAACCCGCAGCGGAAGCCGAAGCCGAGCGCCGCGCTGGTCTCCATCTCGTAGCTGAACGAGGCGTCGTTCAGGCGCAGGCGGCCGATGGCGGCGCGCAGGTCCTCGAAGTCGGCGGCGTCCACCGGGAACAGGCCGCAGAACACAACCGGCTGCACGTCGCGGAAGCCGGTCAGGGGCGCGTCGGTGGGGCGGCGCTCGTCGGTGATGGTGTCGCCGACTGCGGCGTGGGCCACTTCCTTGATCGAGGCGGTGATGAAGCCGACCTCGCCGGGACCCAGCTCGGCCACCTCGGTCTGCTTGGGCCGGAACACCCCCAGACGGTCAATCTGGTACTGGGCGCCGGTCTGCATCATCTTGACCTTCTGGCCCACCTTCAGGACCCCGTCGAAGACGCGGACCAGCACGACCACGCCCAGGTACTGGTCGTACCAGGCGTCGACCAGCAGGGCCTTGAGCGGCGCATTGGGGTCGCCCTTGGGCGCCGGGAGACGCTTGACGATGGCCTCGAGCACTTCGTGGATGCCGATGCCGGACTTGGCGGAGCACTCCACCGCCTCCGAGGCGTCCAGGCCGATGACATCCTCGATCTGCTGGCGCACCCGGTCGGGTTCGGCGGCCGGCAGGTCGATCTTGTTCAGGACCGGCACGATCTCGTGGTTGTTGTCGATGGCCTGGTAGACATTGGCCAGGGTCTGGGCCTCGACCCCCTGGCTGGCGTCCACCACCAGGATCGACCCCTCGCAGGCGGCCAGCGACCGGCTGACCTCATAGGCGAAGTCCACGTGGCCGGGGGTGTCCATCAGGTTCAGGACATAGGTCTCGCCATCGTCGGCCTTGTAGTCCAGGCGGACCGTCTGGGCCTTGATGGTGATCCCGCGCTCACGCTCGATGTCCATGTTGTCGAGGACCTGTTCGGTCATCTCGCGCTTGGTCAGGCCGCCGGTCTCCTGGATCAGGCGATCAGACAGGGTCGACTTGCCGTGGTCGATGTGAGCCACGATCGAGAAGTTGCGGATGTGGGAGAGAGGCGTCGTCATGCTGGCCTGCCTCTAGCACATTCCCACCGTTTCGCGAGCCGCCTCGCCTTGAAAGGCGCGCTAGGTCGCATTAGAACAAATGTGGAACAAATGATGGTGTGGTCCATGAGGCCGAAGCGGGCGCTTGCGAAGCGTATGCGGCGTGGCCCCACGAGCCAGGAAGCTCGGCTTTGGGACCTGCTTCGCGACCGTAGGCTTGCCGGCCTGAAGTTCCGACGCCAGGTCCCGCTTGGGCCATACGTCGTCGACTTCCTCTCCTTCCACCGCCGCCTCGTTGTGGAGGTCAACGGTCCCTTCCACGGAGACGATTCCGCCCGCGACGCCTGGCTTGGCAGCCAAGGCTTCCGGGTCCTGAGATTCGCCACCCGCCAAGTGGCCGAGGCGACGGAGACGGTGCTTGAGGCCATTCGCACAGCCGCTGAAGCGCCGCTCCTCGTCCCTTCTCCCCTTATGGGAGAAGGTGGCGGCGAAGCTGACGGATGAGGGGTCGCACAGCCCAGTTCAGGCTTGGTTTGAGATGGTCGGCGAGGTTTGAGAAACCCCTCATCCGACCTGGCTCCGCCAGGCCACCTTCTCCCACAAGGGGAGAAGGACCCTCGCGCGGAGAAGTCATGGTTAAGCCGCCGTTAAGCTGAGCGCCGCAATGAAGTCCAGAAGGGATGGGACGTATTCGCCCAAGCTTCCAGGAGTCTTCGCCATGGACCGCCGCACCCTGATCCTGTCCGGTATCGCGACCCTCGGCGCCGCGGGCGCCGCCAGCGCCCAGCCCGCGCCTTCCGGCCAGACCAACATGCCGATCGCCGGGCCGACCCCGCCGCCGGTGACGCCCACCCCGGCCTATGCCGCCAATCCGCCGGCCGAGACCTTCAGCCGCGAGGAGATCGTCAACAACGTCTCCGACTTCCTGGGCGTCACCGCCGAGACCGCGGGCGGCGCCGTGGAGCGGGTGTTCAAGGACAATGGCCGGCCCACCGCCTACATCGCCGGCGAAGAGGCCTCGGGCGCCGTCGCGCTTGGTCTGCGCTATGGCCGCGGCCTGCTCTACATGAAGGGCAAGCCGCCGGTGGAGATCTGGTGGCAGGGCCCTTCGGTGGGCTGGGACGTGGGCGGCAACGCCAGCCGGGTCTTCACCCTCTGCTATAACCTCCAATACCCGGACGCGATCTTCCAGCGGTTCCCGGGCGTGGACGGCTCGGCCTATTTCATCGGCGGCCTGGGCGTGAACTACCAGCGCGCCAACGACATCATCCTGGCCCCGATCCGCGCCGGCGTCGGCATGCGCCTGGGCGCCAATGTGGGCTACCTGTCCTACAGCCGCCAGCGTCACTGGTGGCCCTTCTAGGGCCTGTCAGTGCTTCTCGGTCTTGGAGGCGAGCAGGTCCATCAGGGCCATCAGCACGCCTGAAACCACGAAGGTCAGGTGGATGCCGACCAGCCAGGCCAGGTGGACATTGTCCACGGCCTCGCCCTCGGCGGTCTTCATGAAGGCCTTGAGCAGGGCGATGGCCGAGATCGCCACGATGGAGGCGATCAGCTTCATCTTCAGACCGGCGAAATCCACCGTGCCCATCCAGCTCGGCCGGTCCTCATGGTCGCCGGTGTCGATCTTGGAGACGAAGTTCTCGTAGCCCGAGAAGATGACGATCAGCAGCAGGTTACCGGCCAGGGACAGGTCGATCAGGGTCAGGGCCATCAGGATGGCCTCGTCCGGGCTCATCGAGGCCGCATGGCTGAACTCGGTCCAGGCCTCGCGGGCGAAGACCATGACCATGACCACCAGAGCGGCCACCAGTCCCAGATAGAAGGGCGCCATCAGCCAGCGGGACCGGAACAGCAGGGTCTCGAAGTGCCGTTCCAGGGCGGGCTTGTGGGCGTGGGCGGCGGAAGCGGGGGGCTTGGTCATGCCCCCCACTGTTGTCGAGCTCAATCAGCCGATCAAGCCAAGCTTTCTTAGCGCGGCGCCATGCGGATGGCGCCGTCCAGGCGGACGTCTTCGCCGTTGAAGTAGCCGTTGGTGATCATGGTCTCGGCCAGCTGGGCGTATTCTTCCGGCTGACCCAGGCGCTTGGGATGCGGCACCTGGGCGCCGAGGGCCGCCTTCACCGCTTCGGGCGCGCGGGCCAAGAGCGGGGTGTCGAAGATGCCGGGCAGGATGGTGTTGACCCGGATCGCTTCGCTGGACAGGTCGCGGGCGACGGTCAGGGTCAGGCCGACGATGCCGGCCTTGGAGGCCGTATAGGCCGCCTGGCCGATCTGGCCGTCTTCAGCGGCCACTGAGGCGGTGTTGACGATGGCGCCGCGGTCGCCGTCCGGCAGGACGTCCAGGGTCAGCATGCCCGCCGCCGACTTGGTGATGCAGCGGAAGGTGCCGATCAGGTTGACCTGGATGATCCGCTCGAAGTTCTCCAGCGGATATTCCTTGATCTCGCGGGTCTCCTTGTCGCGGCTGACGGTCTTCACCGAGCCGCCGACGCCGGCGCAGTTGACCAGGATGCGCTCCTGGCCGTTGGCGGCGCGGGCCTTGGCGAAGGCGGCGTCGACCTCGTCGCTGGAGGTGACATTGACCTTGCAGAAGACCCCGCCCAGTTCCTTGGCCAGGGCCTCGCCCAGCTCTTCATTGAGGTCGAACAGGGCGACCTTGACGCCATGGCTGGCCAGCCTGCGGGCCGTGGCCGCGCCGAGGCCGGAGGCGCCGCCGGTGATGACAGCGGAGATGGAGGAGTCGAGTTTCATGGGGCCGCTCGCTTGAGTGTGACTGGCGCGGGACCAAACACGCTTTCGGTCCCGCGCCAAGATTCACGCAGCGGCAGCAGGTCTAGCCCCGCAGCTTGCCGCCGACGGTCTTCTCCACGGCGGCGACGATCTTGGCGGACAGGGCCTCGATCTCGGCGTCAGTGAGGGTCTTGTCCTTGGGCTGCAGCACCACCTCGACGGCCAGGGACTTGAAGCCCTCCGGCACGCCTTGGCCCTTGTAGACGTCGAACACCCGGGCCTCGCGGATCAGGGCCTTGTCGACGCCCAGGATCGGGCGCGACAGGTCGCCGGCCGCCACCTTGTCCTCGACCAGGAAGGCGAAGTCGCGGGAAAGCGGCATCAGGGCCGAAAGCTCCAGCGCCGGCTTGGTCTTGGTGGCCTTGCGCTTGGGCTCGGGCAGGACGTCGAGATTGATCTCGAACCCATAGACCGGACCCTCGACGTCCAGCGCCTTGAGGATGCGCGGGTGCAGTTCGCCGAACTCGGCCACCACGGTCTTGGGGCCAAGCTGCAGGCGGGCCGAACGGCCCGGATGCCACCAGTCGGCGTTGGAGCCTTGCGCGGTCTGAAGCGGCGGGGCGCCCAGTTCGTCCAGCAGGGCGACGAGGTCGGCCTTCAGCTCGAAGAGGGCGTCAGACCCCGCGCCCGCCCAGTGCCGCGGCGGATGCGGCGCCAGGATGGCGGCGATGGTGGTCACCTGGTCCTCGGGCTGGTCGCCGCGATAGAGCGGGCCGATCTCGAACAGGGCCACGTCGGCGAAGCCGCGGCGGGCGTTGCGGCCAGCCGCCTCGATCAGGTTCGGCAGGGCCGAGGGCCGCATGCAGTCCAGGTCCGAGGCGATCGGGTTGGTGATCACCAGCTGCGGCTGGCCGCCGCCGAACAGGGCCGCCTTGGCCTGGCTGGTGAAGCTCCAGGTGATGGTCTCGCCATAGCCGCGCGCGGCCAGGGCCCGGCGGGCGGTGCGCACGCGGGTCTGGCGGACGGTCAGCACGCCGCCGGCGGGGCGGGCGATCTCCGGAAGCGCGGTGGCGGGCAGGGCGCCATAGCCCTCGATGCGCGCCACTTCCTCCACCAGGTCGGCCTTGCCTTCCACGTCGCGGCGCCAGGACGGCGGCGTGACCTGGGCGGCCTCCACCTTGAAGCCGAGGTCGGCCAGGATCTGGTCGATCCGCTCAGGCCCGATCTCCAGGCCCGACAGCTGACGCACGTAAGCTCGGTCGAAGGCGATGGGGCCGGGGGCTTCCGGCGCCTGGCCCACATAGACCAGCTCGGAAGGCTCGCCGCCGCAGAGCTCCAGGATCAGCTTGGTGGCCAGCTCGACGCCGGGCTCCAGGCTGTCCGGATCGACCGTGCGGGCGAAGCGGTACTGGGCGTCGGAGGTGATGCCGGTGGCGCGGCCGGTCTGGGCCGTGCGGATCGGGTCGAACCAGGCGCTTTCCACGAAGACGTCGGTGGTCGCGTCCGAGCAGCCGGTGGACTCGCCGCCCATCACGCCGCCCAGGCCGATGGCGCCCGAGCCGTCGGCGATGACGCAGATCTCCGGGGTGATCTCGTAGGTCTTGCCGTCGAGGGCGAGCACACTTTCGCCCTCGCGGCCCAGGCGGGCCTCCAGGAAACCGCCGGTCAGCTTGGCGGCGTCATAGACGTGCAGCGGCCGGGCGCGGTCGTAGGAGATCAGGTTGGTGACGTCGACCAGGGCGTTGATCGAGCGCAGGCCGACGCTCTGCAGGCGCTGCTGCAGCCAGGCCGGCGACGGCCCGTTCTTCACGCCCTTGATCAGCCGGCCGGCGAAGGCCGGGCAGGCGCCGCTGTCGTCCAGCTTGACCGAGACGGGCGAGGCGAACTTGCCGGGCACGGGCGCGACCGAGATGTCCTTCAGCTTGCCCAGGCCCGCCGCGGCCAGGTCGCGGGCGATGCCCACGACGCCCAGCCAGTCGGGACGGTTCGGGGTGACCTCGAAGTCGATGACGGCTTCCAGGCCCAGCGCGTCGGCGACCGAGGTCCCGACCGCCAGGGTGTCCGGCAGCTCCATGATGCCGTCGCTTTCGGTGGCGACTTCCAGCTCGGAGGCCGAGCAGAGCATGCCGTTGGACACGACGCCGCGCACCGGCTTCTCCACCAGGGTCACGCCCAGGCCGGGCACGAAGGCGCCGATGGGGGCGTAGATCGTGGTCAGGCCGGCCCGCGCATTCGGGGCGCCGCAGACGATTTCCTTGCGGCCGTCGCGGGTGTCGACCTGGCAGACGCGCAGGCGGTCGGCGTTGGGGTGCTGGACGGCCTCGACGATCTTGGCGACCGAGAAGGCGGCGAGCTTGGAGGCGGGATCCTCCACATGCTCGACCTCAAGGCCGGCCATGGTCATGGCGTCGACCACTTGTTGAACGGTGGCGGTGGTGTCCAGGTGCTCGCGGAGCCAGGAGAGGGTGAACTTCATGATCTCGTCTCCGCTCAGCTCAGGCCCGAGGCCTGGTTGGGGGCCTGGAAGGCCGAGAAGCCGTAGTGGTCCAGCCAGCGGACGTCGGAGGCGAACATGTCGCGCAGGTCCGGCATGCCGTACTTCAGGACACCGAGCCGATCCACGCCGCAGCCGAAGGCGAAGCCCTGCCAGACGTCAGGGTCCAGGCCGCAGTTGCGCAGCACGTTGGGGTGCACCATCCCGCAGCCCAGGATCTCCAGCCAGTCCTCGCCCTGGCCGATCTTCACCTCGCCGCCGGAGCGGTCGCACTTCACGTCCATCTCGGCGCTGGGCTCGGTGAACGGGAAGTGGTGGGGGCGGAAGCGGGTCTCGACCGCGTCGGTCTCGAAGAACCGGGCGATGAAGGTCTCCAGCGTCCACTTCAGGTGACCCATGTGGATGTTCTTGTCGATCACCAGGCCTTCGATCTGGTGGAACATCGGGGTGTGGGTCTGGTCCGAGTCCTTGCGGAAGGTGCGGCCCGGCACGATGACGCGGATCGGCGGCTCCTGGCCGGCGGCGATCCAGGAGGGCAGCTTCTCGTTGGTCTTGTGCATCACCCGCACTTGCACAGGGCTGGTGTGGGTGCGCAGCACCTTGCGCTCGCCGCTCTCGTCGGCGGGCAGGAAGAAGGTGTCGTGCATCTCCCGCGCCGGGTGCTTGGGCGGGAAGTTCAGCGCGGTGAAGTTGTTGAAGTCGGTCTCGATGTCCGGGCCTTCGGCGACGGAGAAGCCCATCTCGGCGAAGACCGCGATCATCTCGTCCATCACCTGCATGGTGGGATGGACACCGCCCTTGCGGCGGGGGGCGGCGGGCAGGGTCAGGTCGACCCGCTCGGCGGCCAGGCGGGCGTCGAGCTCGGCGGTCTCCAGGTCCGCCTTGCGGGCCGCAATGGCGCCCTGCAGGCGGTCGCGCAGGCCGTTGATCCTGGGGCCTTGTTCGCGGCGCTCGTCGGGGCTCATGCCGCCCAGGGACTTGAGCAGCTCGGAGATGGAGCCGGACTTGCCCAGGGCCGCGACGCGCACGGCCTCCAGGGCGGTGAGATCAGCGGCGCCGGCGACGGCGGCCGAGAGGTCGGCTTCGAGTTTGGTCAGATCGGTCATGGCCGGTGTCGTTTAGAGGGGTGAAACGGGCGCGGAAAGAGGACAGCAAAAAGCCCTCCGGCGGTTCGGCCGGAGGGCTCTGCAAAGCGAGGGAGCTGGAGGCTCCCGCGACCTTTAGGCCAGCGCGGCGCGAACCTTGTCGGCGATGGCCTTGAAAGCGGTCGGATCGGCGCCGGCGATGTCGGCGAGGACCTTGCGGTCCATTTCGATCCCGGCCTTATCAAGGCCGAAGATAAACTGCGAATAGGTGAAGCCTTCCAGACGGGCGGCCGCGTTGATCCGCTGGATCCACAGCGAGCGGAAGTTCCGCTTGCGGACCTTGCGGTCGCGGTACGCGTATTGGCCGGCCTTATCGACGGCGGCCTTGGCGGTCCGGATGGTGTTCTTGCGGCGGCCATAGAAACCCTTGGCCTGCTCCAGAACCTTCTTGTGCTTGGCGTGGGCGACGACGCCCCGTTTCACGCGAGCCATGTGTCAGTACTCCCGGTTCAGAGGCCGTAGGGCAGGTAGGTCTTGATGATCTTGGCGTCAGCCTCGCTCATCACCTTCGTGCCGCGGTTTTGGCGGATGTACTTGGCGTTGTGGCTGATCAGGCGGTGGCGCTTGCCGGCGACGCCGGCCTTCAGCTTGCCCGTAGCCGTCATCTTGAAGCGCTTCTTGGCGCCAGACTTCGTCTTCAGTTTCGGCATTTCACGTCGGAGCGGTTAGGCCCCGTCCTCTGGAGTATTGATGAGCCGCCCTGGCATGCCTTTGGCCAGACGGCTCCGAAGGGGCGGGTGCTTACGCGAAACACCCGCCGATGGCAAGGCTGCTCGCCTAATGTCCCATGGCCATGGGCGGTGGCGCGTCGTCCCGCTGTGGCGCCCGCCGGACAGCGGACAGGGCCAGCAGGATGGCCGGCGCCACCACCAGGGCCCCCAGGATGAAGGGCCCGTCGCGGACCACCGGCACCACCAGCCCGGCGCAGGTCGGTCCCACCACGCGGGCCAGGGCTCCCATGGCGTTGTTCAGACCCAGGATCTGACCCTGCCGATGCGGGTCGGCGGTGCGCGAGATGATCGCGCCCACGTTCGGGAAGGCCACCGACTGGGCGGCGGCGGTGACGCACATCAGGGCGATGGTCATCGGGCCGCCCACCGAGACCACCTGCAGGGCGGCGGCGATCGCCGTCACCCCCATGCCGATGGCCAGCATCGTGCCCTCGCCATAGCGTTCGGACAGCCGACCGGTGACCATGGTCTGGAAGAAGAAGGCCGTCGCCCCGGTGAAGGCGAAGCAGATGGCGATGTCGCGCGGACCCCAGCCGAAGCGGGCCTGGGACCACAGGCCGAACTGGCTTTCGATGCCGGTGAACGCAAAGCCCACCAGGAAGGTCAGCAGCATCATGCGGCCGATCACCGGATGGCTGGTGGCCTCGCCGATGGCGGCCCAGCGGCTGGGGCGGTGGCTGATGCCCTCTTCCCGGACCCGGCTTTCCTTGATGATCAAGGTGATGGCGATGACGCACAGCAGGGCCAGGCCCGAGGCGATGAACAGGGGGATTCGGAAGCCCGCCGGCCCCATGTTCTCGTGAGCGAAGAAACCGCCGACCGAGGGGCCGATGATCAGGCCCACGTTCCAGGCCGCGCCCTGGTAGGACATCTGGCGCGCGCGCTTCTCCGGCGGGGTCACGTCGGCGATATAGCCCTGGACCACGGCCCCGTTGCCGGCGGCGAGGCCCCCGACCAGCCGAATGAAGAAGGCCACCCAGATATTGGGCGCAAAGGCCAGCGCCAGGTAGCAGAGGCAGTTGCCCATGATGGTCGAGATCAGGAGCGGCTTGCGGCCATAGCGGTCGGAAAGCCGGCCCCAGAAGGGCTCGCCAAAGAAGGCCCCCACGGAATAGGCGCCGAAGATCAGGCCGATCTGCCAGGGCTGGGCGTTGAAGGATTTGGCGTAGAAGGGCAGCAGCGGGACAATGATCCCGAAGCCCAACATATTGATAAAAATGACGGCGATCAGCGACGCCGCCGCAAAGCGGGGCGCTGGGGCCTTATACGGCTCGGAGTCAGACATAATACCCCCGGTGTTAAGCGCGGCCGGGGGGCAGGGCAAGCGATGGTTGCGCCCGGATCGTGCGACCCGGGCGCGCGCCGAAGACCCTTAGAAGCGCTGGGCGCCGTCCAGGCGGATGGTCGTGCCGTTCAGGAAGTCGTTCTCGACGATATGAGCGGCCAGGATGCCGTACTCGTCGGGATCGCCCATGCGGCGCGGGTTGGGGACCATGGGGCCCCAGTGGGCCTGGGCCTGTTCGTCCGTCATCCGCGAGGAATAGGCGAAGGTCAGGAAGGTGCCGGGGGCGATGGCCATGGCGCGGATGCCCAGCGGCGCCAGGTCGCGGGCGACGGTCAGGGTCATGCCGATGATCCCGCCCTTGGCCGCCGAATAGGCCGCCTGGCCCGGCTGGCCCTCATAGCCGGCGATGGAGGCGGTGTTGATCACCACACCGCGCTGGTTCGAGGCCAGCGGCTCGTTCTGGGCCATGGCCTCGGCGGCGATGCTGGTCACCGCGAAGGCGCTGTTGAGGTAGACGTTCACGGTGTGGGCGAACTGCGACAGGGGCAGGCGCTTGCCTTCCCGGTTCACGGTGCGCTGCGGGCCGGTGGCGCCGGGCGCGGGCGGGCCGCCATGCACGACGACGGCGGCGCGCAGCGGGGCCAGGGCGACGGCGGCGGCGACGGCCTCGGCGATGGAGTCCTCGCTCATGATGTCGGTCTTTACGAACACCGAGCCGTTGCCGATGTCCTTGGCCAGGGCCTCGCCGCGGTCGGCGTGAACGTCGGCGATCACGACGCGGGCGCCCTTCTGGGCCAGGCGCCGGGCGGTGGCGGAGCCGAAGCCGCCGGCGCCGCCGGTGACCAGGGCCGAGGCGTTGCTGAGATCCATGATGGTTTCCTTCCCCGATTAGAGTTTGGAGCCGATCATGAAAGGGCGCCGCAAGGGACGCCAAGCCCTACAAACGGAAACGGCCGCCCGAGGGCGGCCGTCTGAAGTCGTCGGATGAGGTCGTGGTCCTAGCGCGGGGCGAGGATCATGATCATCTGGCGGCCTTCCATCCGGGGTTCGTACTCAACCTTGGCCACCGGTTCGAAGTCAGCCTTCACCTGCTGCAGCAGCTTCATGCCCAGTTCCGGGTGGGCCAGCTCGCGACCGCGGAAGCGCAGGGTGACCTTCACCTTGTCGCCTTCTTCGAAGAAGCGGTGCATCGCCTTGGCTTTGACTTCGTAGTCATGCGTATCGATGTTGGGACGGAGCTTGATCTCCTTGATCTCCACCACCTTCTGCCGCTTGCGCGCCTCGTTCTTCTTCTTCTGCTCCTGGAACTTGAACTTGCCGTAGTCCAGGATCTTGCAAACGGGCGGATCCGCGTTGGGAACGATCTCCACGAGATCGAGGCCGGCCTCTTCGGCGGCTTCAAGCGCGGAGGAAGTCGGCATGACGCCTTGCTTCTCACCGTTCTGGTCGATCAGGAGAACGCGGGGAACGCGGATGTCTTCATTGATGCGCGGCCCGTCCTTGACGGGAGGCGCCTGCATGGGGCGGCGAATAGGCTTTTGCTCCGTGAGCTGTTCCAACAAACGACATAGCCGGCGACGCTGGGCGTCCCGGGGAGTCGCTTAAGTATATGACCGCGGGTTACCGGCTTATCAAGCCGCGCCGGGCGTTCTGGCCAAAGCATTCGACGCCTGTGCGACCGTGGCCACATCCAGGTCGGCCAGTTCGTCGGCGCGCAGGATCATGACATGGCCCCGCGGGGCGGCCAGATCGGGGTTCGAAGCCTTGGAAAAGAAGACGATGGTCGGCGCACCGGTGGCGGCGGCCAGGTGCACCGGGCCGGTGTCGTTGCCGATCACCAGGGCCGACTTGGCGGCGATCATGGCGAGCCGGGCGAAGTCGGTGCGGCCGGTCAGGTCGCGGGCCTTGCCCACATAGCGCTGGATCTGGCGGGCCAGGGCGCTTTCCTGCGGGCCGCCGACCACCACGATGTCGAAGCCGCGCGCATAGAGCTGCTGGCCGAGCTCGCCGTACTTCTCCACCGGCCAGCGCTTGTCGAGGCGCTTTTCCGAGCTGCCGGGGATGAAGATCACATAGGGACGCGGCTGCACCCCGCCGGCCACGGGGCGCTCGGCGGGCGCCTTGCGCAGGATCCAGGACAGGTCCGGCGGCGGCGCCTGGCCAGGTTCGATCGGCGCGTCGGGCCAGATGCCGGCGTACTTCAGCTGGTCGGCGTGCCGCTCCAGCGTGTGCATGTGGTCCCGGTTCTTATTGCGATGAGGCAGGCTGCAGCCCCAGGCGTTGCCCGACCATTCGGGCGGGAAGGGGCGCAGCAGGTTGAAGATCCGCGCCGAGGCCGCCGAGGTCTGCAGGTCATAGACCCGGTCATAGCGCGCCTTCTTGATCCGGCCGCGCAGCTCCATCCAGCCGCCGAAGCTCTCCGGCTTGCCGTCCACCTCCACCGCGTTGAAGTAGGGGCAGGACTTGGCCAGCGCCTCGAAGGGCGGCGTGGTCAGGAGGGTGATGTGCGCCTTCTTGTGCGCCTCCCGGATCTTCTTCATGGCCGCCAGGGCCAGGACGAAGTCGCCCAGGGCCGACAGCTTGATCACCAGGATCTTCTTGATCTCACGGGCCATCAGCGTCCCTCCCGGGCGCTCAGCACCCGCTCATAAGCGGCGAGGGTGGCCGCGCACATCGCATCGTTGGAATAGAGTTGGCGGGCGCGCTTGGCGGCCTGGACGCCCATGGCGGCGCGCTTCTCGGCGCCCACATCGATCGCCTTGGCCATGGCCTGGGCCCAGGCGTCGGCGTCGCCCACCTTGACCAGCCAGCCGGTCTTGCCCGGCAGCACCGTCTCGGTGACGCCGCCGTGGTTGGAGGCCAGGACCGGGCGGCCCATGGCCTGGGGCTCGACGGCGGCGCGGCCGAAGCTTTCGGGGACAAGGGTGGGCAACATGGCGATATCCGCCAGGAGATAGGCCGCCGGCATGTCATCACAATGGCCGACCGCCTTGATCGCCTCGCTCAGCCCTGCGGCCGAGATCGCGGCCTCCACCTCCTGGCGGTAGTCCGTGCGGCCCTGATCATCGCCGGCGAACAGGATCAGGAAGTCGTCGCGGCCCTTGGCCTTCAGCTTGGCGGCGGCCTCGATGATCGACAGGTGGCCCTTGATGCGGGTCAGGCGGCCGCCCAGCAGGAAGACCGTGCGCGCATCGCCGGCCTTCAGGCCCCAGGCCTCGCGCAGGGCCGCGATACGCTCCGGCGCCACCAGGGCCGGGTCGAAGCGGCTGAAGTCCACGCCGCGGGGGATGGAGACGATCTTGTCCCGATCGATCTCGTGCTCGGCCAGGACGTGGTCGCGAGTATAGTCGGAATTGGCGATGACCAGGTCGCCGCGGGTCATGACGGCGTTGTACCAGCGCTTCAGGCCGGACTTGGCCTTGTAGACCCCGTGATAGGTGGCCACGAACGGCGTGTGGGTCGCATGCGCCGCCCACAGGGCCGAGAAGGCCGGGGCGCGCGAGCGGGCGTGGACCAGGCTGACCTTCTCCTTGCGGATCATGTCGGCCAGCCGCGCGGCGTTGCCCAGCATCACCAGCGGGTTCTTGGAATGCACCGGCATCAGCACGGGCTTGCCGCCGTCAGCCTCCAGCCGGGCGATCATCCGGCCGCCCTTGGTGGCGACCAGGGCCTTGCCGCCCGCGCGCACCACCGCCTGGGCCACATCCAGGGTGGTCTGTTCGGCGCCGCCGGTCTCGAGTTCCGGCACGACCTGGAGCAGGGTGAAATTCGCGGGCAGGGTCACGGATGCTTGCATAAACGACCCACCGGTGAGGTAAAGCGGGCCAATGCGCGAAGACACGGGATTCCTGGACCGCCCCGACGGCGAACGCCTGGCGTGGCGTAAGATCGAGGGCGCGGGGCCGACCGTGGTCTGGCTGGGCGGGTTCAAGTCGGACATGGCCGGCAGCAAGGCTCAGACCCTGGCGGATTGGGCGATGGCGAACGGCCGGGCCTATGTCCGCTTCGACTATCTGGGCCATGGGGAATCCAGCGGCGACTTCGTGAAGGGGACCATCAGCCGCTGGCGCGAAGACGCCCTGGCGGTGATCGACCAACTGACCGCGGGGCCGCTGGTGCTGGTGGGCTCCTCCATGGGCGGCTGGCTGGCCTGCCTGGTCGCCGCGGTCCGGGCGGAGCGGATCGCCGGCATGGTGCTGGTCGCCCCCGCCGCCGACTTCACTGAGAAACTGATGGTCCCGGAAATGACCGCCGCGGACCGGCTGGCCATGGATCGGGACGGGGTCTGGATGCGACCTTCGGACTATGGCGATCCCTATCCCATCGCCCGCGAGCTGATCGAGGACGGCGCCCGCTGGTCGATCCTGCCAGGCCCCGTGCCCGTGGAGGCGCCGGTTCGCATCCTGCAGGGCGGGGTCGATCCGGACGTGCCGTGGCGCCACGCCCTGGCCCTGGCCCAGGCGCTCAAGACCGAGGACCTGGTGTTCTCGCTGATCAAGGATGGCGACCACCGGCTGTCACGGCCCCAGGACCTGCAGCGACTGGTCGCCGCGGTGGCGGAACTCGCGCCCTGACTTCAGCAGCGGCCGGCTCAGCCACCGGTAGGGCCTGGCTAGCTGATCGCATACCTGGGGTATACTCTCCGGGGTTCTGACGTACTTAATCAATGTTTTCCGACGCCTAGTCCCGCCTGTGGCAAATTGGCGGGTTAGAAATCCGTTATCCAGTTTCGCGTGAAACCGGTTTCAGTTGGGCCGGCGTCTCTGGCCGGTCATGGGGGTGTTGGCGATGAGAAGCGCTGGAACCGTCTCGCGTCTTCCCTACGGCATGACCGGCGACGAGCCGGCGTTCGAACGCGCCGCCGCCCTGGCCTCCGCCCTGTTCGGCAAGGTCTATGTCAGCATCGTCATCGTCTCAGACGGCGCTGTCTGGCGAAACATCGATCCGGATGGCCAGCTGATCCTTGGGACGCCGTTTGCGGATCCGGTCACCGAGTCCGGCGTCGCCCAATGGTGGGCGGACACCACCCAGGCCCCGGAGCTGGCGGCCAGCGTGCTTGTCACTGGCCCACCCTTTATCCGCTTCGCCGCCGCCGCCCCGGTCCGTCTGCCCGGCGGCGACCTTCAGGGGGCGATCGCCGTCGCCGGTCTGGAGCCGCGCCCCTACGACGCCGACCTCCTGGCCAACCTCGAACGGCTGGCCGCCATGATCGCCGACGAGTGCGATCGCGCCAGGACCCGTGAGCGCCTCAGCGCCCGAGAGGCCGAGGCGGAGCGCTCCGCTTGGCGGGAGCGCGTGTTCGCCGCCGTCGCCCCGGCGTCGATCGTCATGACCGATCTCGAGCTGAGGGTCATCAAGGCTAGCCAGCGGTTCCTGAATGCGGCCGGCTACACCGAGAACCAGGTGCTCGGCCGGACGCTCCCCGAGGTGATCCCGGAATATGACCGGCGCTTCGGGACGTTCATCCAACGTTGCCTTGAGGGGGAGACGGTGGCGGCGGAACGGGTCGCCGTCCGCTTGCCGGGCCGCGGCGTCCTCTGGCTGCGGGTGGAGATGAGCCCCTGGCGGGACAGCGAGGGGCGGATCGCTGGCGTCATCAGCGCGACCACCGACATCAGCGACCTCGTTGAGGCCCTGGAGCGGACTGAGCGCTCGGAACAGCGCCTCAGCCTGGCGGCCCAGATCGCCGACCTGCACGTCTGGGAGCTGGACTATGCGCGCGGCGAGCTGATCCAGTCCGGCGCCCCGACCGCGGTCTTTGACCAGGAGTGGACGTACGAGCAACTGGCGCTTGACAGCAATCGCACCATTCACCCCGACGACCGCGCCCTGATCGGCGACGAATGGGTCCAGGCGGTGAACGAGGATCGCCCCTTCTTTCCGGAGTACCGGGTCGTGCGCCTGGACAACCGGGAGGTCTGGGCCAAGAGCGCCGTCAAGCTGGTCCGCGGCGAGACCGGCGAGCCCCTGCGCCTGGTCGGCGCCTTGTTGAACATCACCGACCGCAAGCAGACCGAGGTCGCCCTGCGACAGGCCAAGGAGGCGGCCGAGGCGGCCAACAAGGCCAAGTCCGCCTTCCTGGCCACGATGAGCCATGAGATCCGCACGCCGTTGAACGGGGTGTTGGGCATGGCCCAGGTGATGGCGGCGGATGCGCTTTCCGACACCCAGCGCGAGCGGCTGGAGGTGGTCCGCCGGTCGGGGGAATCGCTGCTGGCCATCCTCAACGACGTGCTGGACCTGTCGAAGATCGAGGCGGGCAAGCTTGAGCTCGAGGCCGCCGAGTTCGACATCGCCGAGGTGGTCGTGGGCGTGTTTGCGACCTTCGAGCCCCTGGCCCGCGGCAAGGGCCTGGACCTGTCGGTGGAGATCGCCGAGCCAGCCCGAGGCGTCTACCTGGCCGACAGCGTGCGCGTGCGCCAGGTGTTGCTGAACCTGGTGTCCAATGCGCTGAAGTTCACCGACGACGGGGCGGTGCGCATCCGCGTGGCCCGCGAGGCCGGGCTGCTCAGCCTGGAGGTGGCGGACACCGGCATCGGCCTGACCCCGGAACAGGCGGCTCGGCTGTTCGACAAGTTCGAGCAGGCCGACGTCTCAACCACCCGGCGCTATGGCGGCACCGGCCTGGGCCTCTCGATCTGCCGCGAGCTGGTGGAGCTGATGGGCGGGAGCATTGCGGTGCGCAGCGCCCCGGGTGAGGGCGCCTGCTTTACTGTCCGACTTCCCCTGCCTTGGATCGGGCCCGCCGCGGATGCTCCTGCGACGCCGACCGAGACCGCCCAGGCAAGCGCGCCGCCGCCAGTGCGGGTTCTGGCGGCCGAGGACAATCCGGTGAACCGCATGGTGCTCACCGCCATGCTGGAGCAGGCCGGGCTGGAGCCTGAGGTGGTGGGCGACGGCGCCGAGGCCGTGGCGCGCTGGCGCGCCGAGCCCTGGGACCTGATCCTCATGGATGTCCAGATGCCGGGCATGGATGGCCCCGAGGCCACCCGGATCATCCGCGCCGAGGAGGCCGCGACCGGTCGGCCGCGCACGCCGATCATCGCCCTGACCGCCAACGCCATGTCGCATCAGGTGGCCGACTACCTGGCTGGGGGCATGGATGACTTCGTGGCCAAGCCGCTGGAGATCGCCCTGTTGTTCGCGGCGATGGAACGGGTGCTGGAGCCGGCCTAGCCGCCGGCGGCCAGGATCGCGGCCAAGCCCTCGCGATAGGTGGGATAGGCCGGGCGCCAGCCAAGCTCGGCCTTGGCCCGCGCGTTAGAGACCCGTTTGGTCTCGGCGTAGAACCGCCGCGCCTGGGGCGTCATGGATTGCAGATCGAGCGGCGTCTCCGGCGGCGGCGTCCTGCCCAGCAGGCCGGCCGCGTGGGCGATCACCTCGCTGTTCGGCGCCGGCTCGTCGTCGCACAGATTGTAGATCCCGCCGGGCCGCGGCCGGGCGATGGAGGCCTCCAGCCCGGCGGCCAGGTCGTCCACATGGATGCGGCTGAACACCTGGCCGGGGGCGGCGATCCGCTTGGCGCGGCCCTCGCGCAGGCGGTCAAGGGCTGAGCGGCCGGGGCCATAGATGCCCGGCAGGCGGAAGACGGTGACGGTCAGCCCCATGCCCAGGCCGACGTCCAGCCAGTCCCGCTCCGCCCGCACCCGGCGCGCGCCCTCCAGCGACTGGGCGGCCAGGCGGCTGTCCTCGAACACCCAGCGGCCGCCACGGTCGCCATAGACCCCGGTGGTGGACAGATAGCCGATCCAGTCGGGAAAGGCGCCGGACCGGGCCAGGGCCGGGACCAGCGCGGGCAGGGCGGGGCAGCCCTCGGCGTCGGGCGGGGCGGTCAACAGGATGGCGTTGGACGCCTTCAGCGCCGCATCCAGCGCGGCGGCGTCGTCCAGGGGAACCGGAATGACGCCCTGGGCCTCCAGGGCCGCGGGATCACGCCCTGGGCGCAGGCTGGCGGCGATGGTCCAGCCCTTCGGCTTCAGGCGTCTGGCGAGCGCCTGGGCGCTGAATCCGTAGCCGAAGACGAAGAGCTGCATGGCGAGGCTCTGTCAGAGCAGCTCCTGGATCGCCGCGCGGGCCGCGTCGGCCAGGTCCGGGCGAGCCAGGGCGAAGGCGACATTGGCCCGCAGGAGGCCGATCTTGTCGCCGCAGTCGTAGGTGATCCCGTCATATTCCAGGGCGTGGAAGGTCTGGGCCTTCATCAGCTCGACCATGGAGTCGGTCAGCTGGATCTCGCCGCCGGCGCCCTTGCCCTGGTTTTCCAGCAGGTCGAAGATTTCCGGCTGCAGGATGTAGCGGCCCGAGATGAACAGGTTCGACGGCTCGGTCCCCAGCGGCGGCTTCTCCACCATGCCGGTCATGCGGTTCAGGCGGCCGTCGCGGCCGTCCAGGGCGACGATGCCGTACTTGTAGGTCTCGCCTTCCGGCGCGGGCTCCACGGCGATGATGTTGCCGCCGACCTGCTCATAGGCCGCCACGCACTGGGACAGGGCGCCCGGCTTGGCCATCATCAGCATGTCCGGCAGCATGACCGCGAAGGGCTCATCGCCGATGATGTCGCGGGCGCACCAGACCGCGTGGCCCAGGCCCAGGGGCGCCATCTGGCGCACGAAACTCATCTGGCCGGGCTTGGGCAGGTCGCGGCGGACATCGGCCAGGATGTCGGCCTTGCCCTTGGCCTCCAACGCGCCCTCGATCTCGGGGTTGGCGTCGAAATAGTCCTCGATCGCGCCCTGGCCGCGGCCGGTGATGAAGACGATGTGCTCGATGCCGGCGGCGCGCGCCTCCTCGACCACATAGGACAGGATCGGACGGTCGACGACGTTCAGCAGGTTCTTCGGGGTGGTCTTGGCCCCCGGCAACACACGGGTCCCCAGGCCCGCCACCGGCAGCACCGCCTTGCGCACGCGTTTGGTCATCGTTTCCTCCGAGTGATTCCTGCCTAGAGAAGGCGGCAGTGGAAATCCACCGGGGACTTGTGGCGTTCCGAAAAAGAGCCGGCCGCTGTTCGCCTATTCGACGGTGACGGACTTGGCGAGATTGCGCGGCTGGTCCACGTCCGCGCCCTTCAGCACGGCGACGTGATAGGCCAGGAGCTGGATCGGCGCCGACATCACGAGGGCCGAGATCAGCGGGTCGGAGGACGGGGCGGTCACCACCACCTTGGCGCCGGCCGGCGCGTGCTTGGCGCCCTCGGTGTCGGTGATGAACACCACCTGGCCGCCGCGGGCCATGACCTCGCTCATGTTCGAGGCCGACTTCTCGAACCAGGCGTCGAAGGGCGCCAGGATGATGATCGGGGTCTGGTCGTCCACCAGGGCGATGGGGCCGTGCTTCAGCTCGCCGGCGGCGTAACCCTCGGCGTGGATGTAGCTGATCTCCTTCAGCTTCAGCGCGCCTTCCAGGGCCAGGGCCGACATGGGGCCGCGGCCCAGATAGAGCACGTCCTTAGCCTTGGAGACCTCGACGGCGATGTCGCGGATGGCGTCTTCAAGGCCGATGGCCTCGGCGATCAGGCGCGGGGCTTCCAGCAGCACCTTCACCAGCCGCTGCTCCTCGGCCTCGGACAGCCGGCCGCGGGCCTTGGCGGCGGCGATTGCGATGGAGATCAGCACGCTGACCTGGGCGGTGAAGGCCTTGGTGGAGGCCACCCCGATCTCCGGGCCGCAATGGATCGGCCAGACCACGTCCACCTCGCGGGCGATGGTGGACTCCGTCGCATTGACGATGGCCGCGCTCTGCATGCCGCGCTCGGTGCAGTAGCGCAGGGCCGCCAGGGTGTCGGCGGTCTCGCCCGACTGGGACATGGCGATGACCAGGGAGGCGGGGCGGATAGCCGGATCGCGGTAGCGGAACTCCGAGGCGATCTCGACATCCACCGGCAGGTCCGCCAGCTGCTCGATCAGGTAGCGGCCGATGACCCCGGCGATGTAGCTGGTGCCGCAGGCGACGATCTGCACCCGCTCCAGCTTGGCGAAGTCCAGGTCGCCGGGCACGGCCACGCGGCCGCCCAGGGTGTCCACATAGGCCGCGATGGTGCGCTGGCACCCCTCGGGCTGGTCGTGGATCTCCTTTTCCATGAAGTGGCGGTAGTTGCCCTTCTCCATCAGCACGGCCGACGACGGCACGGTGCGGATCGGACGGTCGGCCGGGGCTCCCGAGGCGTCATAGACCTCCGCGCCATTGTGGGTCAGGACCGCCCAGTCGCCGTCCTGCAGATAGGCGATGCGGTTGGTGAAGGGGCCGAGCGCCAGGCCGTCTGAGCCGACATACATCTCGCCCTGGCCATAGCCGAGCGCGAGCGGCGGGCCGTTGCGGGCGGCCAGGATCACCTCGTCCTCGCCGCCGATCAGCACGCACAGGGCGAAGGCGCCGCGCAGCCGGGCCAGCGTGGCCGCGAACGCCTCGCGGGGGCTAAGCCCGGTGGCCAGTTCGGCGTCCAGCAGGTGGGCGACCACCTCAGTGTCGGTGTCGCTCTGGAACTCCCGCCCGGTGGCGATCAGCTCGGCCTTCAGTTCGGCGAAGTTCTCAATGATGCCGTTGTGGACCACGGCCACGCGGCCGACGATATGCGGGTGGGCGTTGCGCTCGGTGGGCGCGCCGTGGGTGGCCCAGCGGGTATGGCCGATGCCGGTGGTGGCGTTGAGCGGCTCCTTCGCCACCACGGCCTCCAGCTCCCGCAGCTTGCCGGGCGCCCGGCGGCGTTCCAGCTTGCCGTTCACCTGGGCCGCGATGCCCGCGGAGTCATAGCCGCGATATTCCAGCCGCTTCAGGCTTTCGATCAGGCGGTCCTGGACCGAGCTGTTTCCGACAATGCCGATGATGCCGCACATATGCCGCAGTCCTTTTGTCCAAGCGCGTCGCCGAGATATGGTCGTGGCCGAGCCGCCCTTTAGCATTCGCAAACGCGGCGTCGACTAAATCTGGGTTTCCGATCATTTCGGTGACCGGACAGGCCCCTCCGAGAGACCTCCATCATGACCAAACGCGCCTATTTTGGGACCGACGGCATCCGCGGCCAGGCTAACAGCCACCCTATGACCGCCGAGGTGGCGCTGCGGGTCGGGCTGGCCGCCGGCAAGATGTTCATGTCTCAGGACGAACGGCGGCACATGGTGGTGATCGGCAAGGACACCCGCCTTTCCGGCTACATGGTCGAGCCGGCCCTGGTGGCGGGTTTCGCCAGCGTGGGCATGGATGTCCGTCTGCTGGGCCCTATGCCGACGCCGGGCGTGGCCATGATGACCCGGTCGCTGCGCGCTGACCTGGGGGTGATGATCTCGGCCTCGCACAACGCCTATACCGATAACGGCATCAAGCTGTTCGGCCCCGACGGCTACAAGCTCTCCGACGAGCGCGAGCTGGAGATCGAGGCCCTGATGGACCAGAGCCTTTCCGAAGGGCTGGCCGCGCCGACCGCGCTCGGCCGGGTCGCCCGGGTCCAGGACAGCCAGGCCCGCTATGTGGAGATCGCCAAGGCGACCTTCCCGCGCCGGCTCAGCCTGAACGGTCTTCGGGTGGTGATCGATTGCGCCAACGGCGCGGCCTACAAGGTGGCGCCCACCGCCCTCTACGAGCTGGGCGCGGAAGTCATCTCCATCGGCGTCGGGCCGAACGGCACGAACATCAACGAGGACTGTGGCTCGACCCATCCGGAAGCGATGATCCGGGCGGTGAAGGAGTATCGCGCCGACATCGGTGTCGCCCTGGATGGCGACGCTGACCGGCTGGTGATCTGTGACGAGAAGGGCCACGTGGTCGACGGCGACCAGATCATGGCCCTGATCGCCGGCCACTGGGCCCGTAAGGGGCGGCTGAACGGCGGCGGCGTGGTCGCGACCGTGATGTCGAACCTGGGCCTGGAGCGGTTCCTGGCCGCACGCGATCTGAAGCTGGAGCGGACCCAGGTCGGCGACCGCTATGTCATGGCCCGCATGCGTGAGGGCGGTTTCAACCTGGGCGGCGAACAGTCCGGGCATCTGATCCTGTCGGACTTCTCGACCACCGGCGATGGCCTGCTGGCCGCCTTGCAGGTGCTGGCGGTGCTGAAGGATTCCGACAAGCCGATGAGCGCGCTCGCCCGCCAGTTCGACCCCGTGCCCCAGCTGCTGGAGAATGTCCGTTTCGTCTCCGGCAAGCCGCTGGACGCCGCGCCGGTCAAGGCGGTGATCAAGGACGCTGAGCAGCGCCTGGGCGGGGGCGGCCGCATCGTGGTTCGCGCCTCTGGCACCGAGCCCCTGATCCGCATCATGGCCGAGGGCGACGACGAGGGTCTGGTCCGCCAGGTGGTCAAGGAGATCGCCGGGGCGGTGAAGAAGGCCGCCGCCTGACCTTGGGTCAGGTCGTCCTCGCCCTGAAATACCCAGTCCGGGCCAGAGCATTTTCCGATAGGCGTCAAGCGGCTATCGGATCGGAAAGTGCTCTAAGATTTTGAATTAGAGTTCTTTTTGTCCGATCTGACTGGCTGGGTCAGATCGGAAAGGGCTCTGCGCGGGAACCTTTGCCGCACTTGCAAATTGAAGGATTCGTGGCAGCCTGATCTTGGCTCCGGCGCTCGACCGTCGGTGACCTATAAAAGGACTGGGAGAGAGACATGCCGCGCAAAGTCGCCTTGGCGGGCGTTGCGAGACAAGAGCCGAAGAGCGTCAGCTCAATCGCTTGCCTCGCTTTCGTAGCCGCCCTCGCCGTCGCCTTCTGGGCCGGCGCCCTGTGGTTCGGGAACCTTCTGATCCAGCTGTTCGCGGCCTGAGCCCCCGTCAAGGGGCCCGACCGTTCAGCGACGCCCGATGGAGGCGTATTTGAAGCCCCGGGACGTGACGTCCTCGGGCTTGTAGATGTTGCGCAGGTCCACGAGGACCGGCGCCTTCATGGTCGCCTTCAGGCGATTGAGGTCGAGCGCCCGGAACTGGTCCCACTCGGTGATGATCACCAGGACATCGGCGCCGGCGGCCGCCTCATAGGCGTCGGCCTTGAAGGCCACGTCCTTCAGCATGTGTTGGGCTTCGTGCTGCCCCTCGGGGTCGAAGGCTTGCACGCTCGCGCCTTGGGCCTGCAGGGCCGGGATGATGTCCAGGCTCGGCGCATCGCGCATGTCGTCGGTGTTCGGCTTGAAGGTCAGGCCCAACACCCCCACCGTCTTGCCCTTCAAGTCGCCGGCGGCCTCGGCCACCTTGCCGGCCATGGCCTTCTTGCGGGCGTCGTTCACCTGAACGGTGGTCTCGATCAGCTTGGTCGGCGCGCCATAGTCCTGGGCGGTCTTGACCAGGGCCAGGGTGTCCTTCGGAAAGCACGAGCCGCCATAGCCTGGGCCGGCGTTCAGGAACTTGCCGCCGATCCGCTTGTCCAGGCCGATGCCCTTGGCCACCTGCTGGACGTCCGCGCCCACGGCCTCGCACAGGTCGGCCATCTCGTTGATGAAGGTGATCTTCAGGGCCAGGAAGGCGTTGGCCGCGTACTTGATCAGCTCGCTGGTCCGCCGGCCGGTGAAGACGATCGGGGTCTCGTTCAGGAACAGCGGGCGGTACAGCTCGCGCATCACCGCCTGGGCCCGCTCGTCGTTCGTGCCGACCACCACGCGGTCCGGGCGCTTGAAGTCCTCGATGGCGGCGCCCTCGCGCAGGAATTCCGGGTTCGAGACCACGGCGAACTGGGCGTCGGGGCGCTTGGCCTTGATGATCTTCTCGATCTCGTCGCCGGTGCCCACCGGCACGGTCGACTTGGTCACGATCACGGTGAAGCCGTCGATCAGGCCAGCGATCTCCTCGGCCGCCGCGTAGACGTAGGACAGGTCCGCATGGCCGTCGCCGCGCCGCGTCGGCGTGCCCACCGCGATGAACACGGCGTCCGCCGTCTTCACGGCCTCCGCCGCTTCCGTCGTGAAGCTCAGCCGGCCGGCCTTGACGTTGCTGGCCACCAGCACATCCAGGCCCGGCTCGAAGATTGGGATCCCGCCCGCGTTCAGCCGCTCGATCTTGCCCGGGTCCTTGTCGATGCAGATCACGTCATGGCCGAAGTCCGCAAAGCAGGCCCCAGACACCAGGCCTACATAGCCAGTCCCGATCATCGCAACGCGCATGGTTCTTCCTTTTGGTCCGCAGCGGCGGCCCTATAGTTGGGAGATGAGAGTCTTGCGACAGTCCGCTCAGATTTCCTGGTTGTAGGCGCCCACCTGCGGCCGCTTGGCCAGGCGGGGCTTCACTTCTTCCCGGAACAGGGCGCGCATGTCGTCCTCGGACCGGGAGCTTTCCACCACCACCACGATCTCGGGCTTGTTGGACGAGGCCCGGACCAGCACCCAGGAGCCGTCCTCCAGGGCGACGCGCACGCCGTTGACGGTGATGACCTCACTGATCTTGCGGCCCAGGATGGTCCCGCCGGCGGCGGCCAGCGCGGTGTATTCGGCGACCACGTCCTCGACCACCTTGTACTTCACCTCGTCAGCGCAATGCGGCGACATGGTCAGGGAGGTGTGGGCCACCGGCAGGGCCTTCTTCAGCTCCGAGAGCTTCTTGCCCGGATTGCGGTCCAGCATGGCCAGGATGGCCGCCGCCGCAGTCAGGCCGCAGTCATAGCCGCGGCCCAGAGGGGCGTTGAAGAAGAAGTGGCCGGACTTCTCGAACCCGGCCAGGGCGCCGAGCTCGGCGGTCTTGCGCTTGATATAGCTGTGGCCGGTCTTCCAGTAGACGGTGGTCGCGCCATTGGCCTTCAGCACCGGATCGGTGGCGTAGAGGCCGGTGGACTTCACATCGACGATGAAGGTGGCGTCCTTGTGCAGGTCGGAAAGGTCGCGGGCCAGCATCAGGCCGATCTTGTCGGCGAAGATCTCCTCGCCCTCGTCGTCCACCACGCCGCAGCGGTCGCCATCGCCGTCGAAGCCGAGCGCCAGGTCGGCGCCGTGCTCACGGACGGCCTTGGCCATCTCGTGCAGCATCTCGTGGTCTTCCGGGTTCGGGTTGTAGCGGGGGAAGGTGTAGTCGAGCTTGCAGTCCATCTCGACCACCTCGGCGACGCCCATCCGGCGCAGGGCCTCAGGCGCGAAGGCGCCGGCCGTGCCGTTGCCGCAGGCGGCGATGACCTTCAGGGGCCGCTTCAGGCTGACCCGCGCGGCGACATCGGCGATGTAGCGCTCGGCCACGCCGTCCACATGGGTCAGGGTTCCGCCCGGACGGGTCTTCCACTGGCCGCCGAGCACGATCTCCTTCAGCCGGCCCATCTCCTCGGGCCCGAAGGTGAGCGGCTTGTTCGCGCCCATCTTCACGCCGGTCCAGCCGTTCTCGTTATGGCTGGCCGTGACCATGGCCACGCAGGGGGCGTCCAGGTCGAACTGGGCGAAATAGGCCACCGGCGACAGGGCCAGGCCAATATCCAGCACCTCGCAGCCGGCGCCGAGCAGGCCGAGCGTCAGGGCCTGCTTGATCGACTGGGAGTAGGAGCGGAAATCGTGGCCGACGACGATGCGGGTCTGGCCGAGCTCCTGGATGTAGGTGCCCAGACCCAGGCCCAGGGCCTCAATGCCCAGCAGGTTGATCTCCGGCCCGAACAGCCAGCGGGCGTCGTACTCCCGGAAACCCGTCGCCTTGACCAGGGGGATGTTCTCGAAGTCGGCCGTATTGGCCACCAGGTCGGCGCGCGGGGCGGGAAGCATCGGGACTCCGTCGAAAAGCGTCAGTCGGCTCTCTTAATCGTCGCAGGCCCTTAAGACCACGCAAACGCCGCGAATATTCTCGTGGAGGCCTATGAAAACTACATGACCCCTGCGCGCAGCAGGTCGTGAACGTGCAAGATGCCCACTGGCTTGCCATCTTCTATGACAAACAGCACGGTGACCGCCGGCAGGGGATCGCTCATCAGGGCCAGGGCCTCGGAGGCCATCATCGTCGGCGGCACGATCTTCTTGGGGCCGGGCGTCATGACTTCGCCGGCCGTGCGGTTCATCAGGCCGTCGATGTGACGGCGCAGGTCGCCGTCAGTGATCACGCCCTTCAGCGCGCCGTCCGGGCCGGTGACGCCGACGATGCCCCAGCGCTTCTCGGTCATGACCAGCAGGGCCTCGCCCATTGGCGCGGCCTCTGCGACCAACGGGACTTCGCCCGGTCCATGCATCAGGTCGCGCACGGTGCGCAGCATGGCGCCCAGCTTGCCGCCGGGATGGAAGACCTTGAAGTCCTTGGCTGTAAAGCCGCGGCGCTCCAGCAGGGCGACGGCGAGCGCATCGCCGAGCGCGATCTGCAGGGTGGTGGAGGTGGTCGGCGCTCGGACCTCACTGGTGGCCTCGGCGGCTTCAGCCAACTGCAGCACCACGTCGGCGGCCCGGCCCAGGGCGCTGTCCGGCGCGGCGGTCAGGGCGATCAGCGGGATATGGAACCGCTTGGTGTGGGCCAGCACGTCGGCCAGCTCCTGGTTCTCGCCGGACTTGGACAGGGCCAGCACCACATCGCCCTCGGCGATCATCCCTAAGTCCCCGTGGCTGGCCTCATTGGCGTGCACGAAGAAGGCCGGCGCCCCGGTGGAGGCGAAGGTGGCGGCGATCTTGCGCCCCACATGACCCGACTTGCCGATACCGGTACAGATGATCCGCCCCTGGGCCGCGTGCAGGATGTCCACCGCCCGCACGAAAGCCTCGCCCAGGGTCGCGGCCTGCAGGCTCAGGGCCTCGGCCTCCGCGTTCAGCACGCGGCGGCCGACGGAGATGGCGTCGAAGTCGGACATCGTGGGCCTTGGCTTATTGGGTGGGCGCGATCGCTTGGCTCTGCAGGTCCGAAACGGCCTGGCGGGCTCGGGCGATACGCTGGTTGGAGGCGTCGGCCTCGCGCTTCATGGCCGCCTGCATCTCCGGGGTCTGTTGCACTGGCGTGCTGCCGAACGGACCGGGCGAGCGCGCGCCCAGGCCTTGAGGCCAGACCATGGCCAGCGCCACCATGACGGCGGCGATGAGGGCGAGGGCGGGCAGGTAGAAGCGGGCGGGCATGCTTCGCCGGATATAGCCTTGCGCGGTCTCCGGCGCCACCCGCGCTTGACGCCCGGTTCCCCGCGCCCTAGCCCAACGCGCATCCGAGACAAGGAGACCGCACGTGCCCACCCTGATCCTGCTGCGCCACGGCCAGAGCCGCTGGAACCTGGAAGACCGCTTCACGGGCTGGGTGGACGTCGACCTGACGCCGGAAGGCGAGGCCCAGGCCACCAAGGGCGGGGAGCTGATCAAGGCCGCGGGCCTGCAGATCGACCGCGCCTTCACCTCGGTCCTGACCCGCGCCATCCGCACCTGCTGGCTGGCCCTGACCGCCGCCGGCCAGGTGTTCATTCCCGAGACCAAGGACTGGCGCCTGAACGAGCGCCACTATGGCGGCCTCACCGGCCTCAACAAGACCGACACTGCGGCCAAGCATGGCGCGGACCAGGTCAAGGTGTGGCGCCGGTCCTATGACGTGCCGCCGCCGCCCCTGGAGCCGGGCGGTGAGTTCGATTTCTCTAAGGACCGCCGATACGCCGGCGCCGTTCTGCCCGACACTGAAAGCCTGAAGACCACGTTGGAACGGGTGCAGCCCTACTGGGACGCCGAGATCGCGCCGAAGCTGAAGGCCGGCGAGACCGTGCTGGTCGCCGCCCACGGCAACTCCCTGCGCGCCATCGTCAAGCTGCTGTGGGACCTCTCCAGCGAAGCGATCATCGACATCGAGATGCCCACCGGCAATCCGCTGGTGATCGAGCTCGACGCGGCCCTGAAGCCGACCGCCGCGCGCTATCTCGACGCCGAGCGCGCCACCAAGCTGCCGGCCTGACGCCCATGGGCGCGGACCTGGACTTCATGCGGCGGGCCATCGCGCTCGCCGCCGCCCAGGTCGGCCGCACGGCCGAGAACCCCGCTGTCGGCTGCGTCGTGGTCGCGGCGGGCCGCATCGTGGGGGAGGGGGCGACCCAGGACGGCGGGCGCCCACACGCCGAGGAGGTCGCCCTGGCCGCGGCGGGAGAGGCCGCCCGGGGCGGCGTGGCCTATGTGACCCTTGAGCCCTGCGGGGCGCGTTCGTCCGGCGCCGCCTCCTGCTCCGAACGGCTGGTCGCCGCCGGGGTGGCGCGGGTGGTCATCGCCTGTGAGGACCCTTCGACCTTCGCCGCGGGACAGGGATCCGAGCGCCTGCGCGGGGCCGGCGTCGCCGTCGAGCTGGGCCTGCTGTCGGACGAGGCTCAGGGGCTCTATTCCGGCTACCGCCCGGCGCAGGGTTAGCGAGAATTCACCAAGAACAAGCTAAGCCACGGAAATAGCGTGTTAATTTCCGAGTTGTAAGACTCGCCCTGTAGTAATGCGGGGCGCGTCCTCATGGGGCTTCTGGCGACCACCAACATCACCGAGCTGCGCCGCATCGAGCAGCCGGAACTGGACGCGATGTGCGTCCGACATGACCGGCTCTGGAGCGCCAAACCGGGGGGCGCCCGAGCGGTGTTCGCCTGGATGGACCTCAGCGGCCTGGACCTGCGCGGCAAGAACCTCTGCGACGCCGACTTCACCGGCGCGATCCTGGCCGGCTGCCAGATGCAGGGCGCCCGGTTCGATCAGGCCAATATGTTCGGCGCCGACCTGCAGAACGCCGACCTGACCGACGCCTCCCTGCGACGCGCCGACCTGCGCGGCGCCTGCCTGCGCAACGCCAACCTGACCGGCGTCGACATGTTCGAGGCTGACCTGCGCGAAGGCTCCATTGCGGTCGGCGATCGCGACAAGGGCCTGAAGGTCATGGAGCACATCAACCGGGTGGGCGATGTCCAGGGCGCGATCCTGGCCGGCGCAAACCTGGAACGCTCGCGCCTGTCTGGGATCATGGCGGTGCGCGCCGATTTCACCGACGCCAATATGAAGGACGCCAAGCTCGTCCGGGCCAACCTCAAGCAGTGCACCATGACCGGGGTGAATCTGGCGGGCGCGGATCTTTCAGGCGCCGATCTCGCGGGGGCGGACCTGCGCGACGCCATCCTGGTCGGCGCCAAGACCCTGGCCTGGAACGTCACCCGCGCCGACATGCGCGGCGCCCTGACTGATGAGCCAGTGGGCCGCTCGGTGGAGGACCTGCCCTACAAGGACATGATCAGGGCCCATGCCCGCTGGTGCGAGACGGGCGGGTCCGAGGGTTCGCCCAGCGTGTTCGACAACGCCGACCTGCGCGCGCTGGAGACCATCCGAGGCTTCAACCTGACCGCCCTGTCGGCCAAGGGCGCGGTGTTCTTCGGCCTCGATATGGAAGGCGTCCAGCTTCAGGGCGCGCACCTCGACGGCGCCGACCTGCGGTCCTGCAACCTGCGCCGGGCGGACCTGCGCGGCGCGCGGCTGATCGGGGCCAAGCTGGCGGGGGCGGACTTGCGCGACGCTCAGCTGGGGCCGCTGCTGCTGGGCGGCCAGCGCGTCCTGGCGAGCAATATGACGGGCGCGAACCTCAAGGCCGCCGACCTGGCGCGGGCCGATCTGCGCTACGCCATCCTGCGCGAGGCGGACCTGTCGCGAGCCAATTTCACCAACGCCCTGATGACCAACGCCGACCTGCTGGACGCCCGCCGCTGGGGCGCGCGCGGCATGGGCGACGTCCTCTGATCCAAACGGAAAAGGGCGGCGGGCCCGAAGGCCGCCGCCCGATCCTGGACACCTAACGAGGGGGGGAGGTTAGGCGGCCTTCTCACCTTCGATCAGGGGGGACTGACCGGTGGCGGTGATTTCAATCCGGCGCGGCTTGAGGGCCTCCGGAAGTTCGCGCTTCAGCGAGATCTGCAGCAGGCCGTCGGCCAGCTTGGCGTCGGTGACGATCACATAGTCGGCGAGCTGGAAGCGGCGATCAAAGTCGCGCTCGGCCAGGCCGCGATGCAGGAAGCGCCGCTGGTCGTCATTGGCCGCCTTGCGGCCCTGCACGGTCAGCAGGTTTTCCTTGACCTCGATGTTCAGCTCGTCGGCCCGGAAGCCGGCGACGGCGATCTCGATCTTGTAGGCGTTCTCGTCGGTCCGCTCGATATTGTAGGGCGGATAGCCGGTGGAGGCGTCAGCGGACGCGGTCTCCAGCAGCTGGGCCAGGCGGTCGAAGCCGACGACGGAGCGATAGAGGGGGGAGAAGTCGATCGTACGCATGTGAGGTCACATCCTTCTTGGCTTAAGCAAGGTTGCGTTTCAGGGCGGGATCATTGCGAGCCGAAGCCTCGCGGCGTCCCGGAAGGCCCGGAAGTCCAGCGCCTTCGATACCTAGGTGGGGGAGGGTTTTGGGGCCTTCAAGGGCTGCCCGCGCAATTCTCGGAACAGCTTGCCCGCGGCGCCTTGCCACAGGCCGAACGCCCGCTAGGCTCGCGAACCCAATCCAGGAGGACCTCCCTATGCGCCGCGCCCTCGCCACCCTCGTTCCCAGTCTCGTGCTTCTCGTGCTCGCCGCCCCCGCGGCCGCCGCCGACAAGGCGCTGGACGCCGCCATCGCCGGCCCGCAGCGCGCGGCCGCCCATGTGGCGCGTGATCCCGCCCGCCATCCCGCCGAGACCCTGGCCTTCTGGGGTGTGAAGCCCGGCCAGAAGACCCTCGAGATCTCGCCCGGCTCCGGCTACTGGACCGAGATCCTGGCGCCCTACGCCAAGGCCACCGGCGGCGCCTATTCCGCGGGCGTCGCCGACCTGTCGAACCCCAAGCTGTCCGAGGGCGCCCGCAAGGGCCGCGCGGCCTTCGAGGCCAAGTACGCCGACGCCGCGGTGTTCGGCCCGATCACCTACGTCAATTTCGGCCCGGTCTCCGGTCCGCTGGGCGCGCCGGGTTCGCTGGACCTGGTGATCACCGCCCGCAACATCCACAACTGGCTCTGGACCCCTGGCGTGCTGGACAAGGCGATGAGCGACTTCTTCGCCGTCTTGAAGCCGGGCGGCGTCCTGGCCGTCGAGGAGCACCGCGCCGATCCCCGGCCTCAGGTGGCCGACGCCAAGGACGGCTATGTCGCGACCTCCGTGGTGATCGCCGCCGCCGAAAAGGCCGGCTTCAAGCTGGCCGCCAGGTCCGAGGTCAATGCGAACCCCAAGGACACCAAGGATCATCCGTTCGGCGTCTGGACCCTGCCGCCCAGCCGCCAGTCCTCGGCCAACGGCCAGCCGGCCGATCCGGCCTTCGACCGGGCCAAGTATGATGCGATCGGCGAGTCCGACCGCATGACCCTGCGGTTCGTGAAGCCCTGAACGGGGGCGAGGACTTGAGCCTGATCCACCTCTCGCGCCGGGGCCTCCTTTCGGGGGCCTTGGCTCTGTCCGCCTGCGGCCGTGCGCCGGAGGAGGCGCCCAAGCCCAAGGGCAAGGCCCTGACGCTTGAGGCGGCCGTGGCCGGCGCCTGGCGGACGCCCCAGGACAAGGCCCGTGACGCCTGGCGTCACCCGGTGGAGACCCTGAACTTCTGGGGCCTCAAGCCGGGGGCGACGGTGGTGGAGTTCTGGCCAGGCGCCGGCTGGTACACCGACATCCTGGCGCCGTTCCTGGCGGCCACCGGCGGCAAGCTCTACGCAGCCAATCTGCAGGCCGATGATCCGGGTGAGCCGGCGGCCGCCGAGATCGTCGCCGCCTATCGCCGCAAGCTGCGCGAGAAGGCCAAGCTCTATGGCGACGTCGAGATCACCGCTTTCGGACCGACCAGCGGTCCGGCGGCGCCGGCGGACTCGGCCGACCTCGTCCTCTTCCTGCGCAACCTGCACAACTGGATGGCCGCCGGGATCGCTGAGAAGGCCTTCCACGACGCCTTCGCCGCCCTGAAGCCGGGCGGTGTCCTGGGGATCGAAGAGCATCGCGCCGATCCAGGCGGCGTCCCCGACCTGCTGGCTGCGGATGGCTATGTCCAGCAGGCCTATGTGATCCAGATGGCCAAGGAAGCCGGGTTCATCCTCGACAAGACCAGCGAGATCAACGCCAACCCCAAGGACACCAAGGATCATCCCTTCGGCGTCTGGACCCTGCCGCCGGTGCGGCGCTCCTCGCCCCGGGGCCAGCCCGAGGATCCGACCTTCGATCACACGAAGTACGATGCGATCGGCGAGTCGGACCGGATGACCCTTCGCCTGCTCAAGCCGACCTGAGAGCTTTGCATGCCCGCCGCCGCCTGTGGCAGATGAACGAAAGCCCACAGGCCGCGTCAGGATAAAGCCATCATGCCCTGGCTAGTTTGGCGCCGCCTCGAAACCCCACGGACCCCCATGTCGCGCAAGATCCTCCTCGCCGTCCTCGCCCTGGCCGCGCCCTTCGCCCTGTCGTCCGCCGCTGCGGCGGCCCAGGAGAAGACGATCGATCCCGGCTACTGGGACGTGACCAACAAGGTCCAGGCGGTGATCACCAAGACCACCCGCGAGACGCGCTGCATCAAGCCGGCCGAGGTGGCCAAGTTCACTATGGGCCCCAGCAACCGCCACTATGCCTGCACCTATCCGACGCGGGTGTTCAAGGATGGCAAGATCACCCTCAAGGGGACCTGCGCCAGCAAGAAGGGCCGCCAGGTCGCCATCGAGGCCACCGGCAGCTATTCGCCGAGCACCTTCAAGCTGACCGCCGATGTGGACACCACCTACGCCGGCATCCCGCTGGGCGGGCGCTTCATCACCGACGCCAAGAAGATCAGCGACACCTGCCCGGCCGGCGCCAAGGAAGGCTGAGCGCCCCTCTCCGTTTACAGGCGGCGCGGCTCAAGCGAAGCTAGGGACGACCCCAAGCTTTCGGAGACCCGCCCATGGCCAGCCTCGAGGAACTCACCGACCGCGTCCGCAAGGGCGTCGGCGAGGATTCCGGCCTGGGCAAGTCCTTCAAGCTCGACCTGAAGGGCGAGGGCTTCATCCACATCGACGGCGGCGCGGTCAGCAATGACGACCTGCCCGCCGACCTGACCGTCCGCATCAGCCAGAAAGACCTGAAGGCCATGGGGGAGGGCAAGCTCAACCCCATGACCGCCGTGATGACCGGTCGGCTGCAGCTGTCCGACATGAGCCTGGCCATGTCGATGCAGGCCCAGATGCAGGCCCTGTTCGCCAAGCTCGCCTAAGGAGGACATCCATGGCCGACGTCGCCCCCCTCGTCTCGATCCCGCAAGCTCCGGTCCCGCCGGGCGGCGGCGCGGAATGGTTCACCGGCGCCGGCGGGGCGCGGCTGCGCGCCGCCCACTTCGCCCCCAAGGGCGCCAGCCGCGGCACCGTGCTGCTGAGCACCGGGCGGACCGAGTGCATCGAGAAGTATTTCGAGGTGATCAGCGACCTGCTGGGCCGCGGCTTCACCGTGGTGGCCAACGAGTGGCGCGGCCAAGGCCTGTCCCATCGCGACCTGCCCGACCGGCTGAAGGGCCACGCGGTCGGCATGGACGCCTATGTCATGGACTACCAGGCGCTGATCGCGGCCTTCGAAGACCGCATGCCCAAGCCCTGGATCGCCGTGGGCCATTCGATGGGTGGCTGCCTGACGCTTCTATCGCTGGCCAAGGGCGTGGCCGGCCAGTTCGCCGGCGCGGTGCTCTGCGCCCCCATGCTGGGCGTGCGCACCGGCGGCCTCAATCCCTTCGTGGCCCGGCTGGTCTCCGGCCTCAACGTCCTGACCGGCAAGGGCGGCGCCTATGCCCGCACCCCGCCGGAGGATCCCTATACCGAGGCCTTCGCCGGCAATGTGCTGACCCACGACGAGGCGCGCTTCAACCGTGGCCGCGCCCTGATCGCCGCCAACAAGGACCTGGCGCTGAGCGCGCCGACCTGGGGCTGGCTGGACTTCGCCTTCAAGGCCACCCACTGGCTGTCCCAGCCGGCCAATCTGCGTGGGGTGACGCTTCCCGTGGTCATCGTTTCGGCCGGCGACGACAAGCTGGTGCGCGACGACGCCCAGGAACAGGTCGCCCGGCTGCTGCCGGACGGGACCTTCGTCTCGGTGAAGGGCGCCGAGCATGAGATCCTGATGGAGACGGACGACCTGCGGAACCAGTTCTGGACCGCGTTTGACGCGCTCGCGGACAAGGTCGCGCCCAAGCCGGCGCCGGCCCCGAAGGCCAAGGTTGAGAAGGCGGCTCAGGCGCCCAAGGCCGCCCCTAAGGCGACCAAGGCTCCCGCCAAGACGGCGCCTGCGCCCAAGGCCGCCGCGGCCAAGCCTGCGGCGAAGAAGGCTCCGGCGAAAAAGGCCGCAGCGCCGAAGCCTGCGGCGGCCAAGGCGCCGGCCAAGCCGAAAGCCCCGGCGAAACCCAAGAAGGCCTAGGCGTCTTCCCCTTGACCGTCATGGCCGGGCTTGTCCCGGCCACCCATGAACACCATGCGGGGTCGTGGAGGCGCGAGCCGTGCCGTCGCACCGTCTTCTGAACATCCGGCGCGTATGGGTGGCCGGGACAAGCCCGGCCATGACGGTGTGATTCTGGAAGATGGCCGCGTCAGGCCAAACCCAAGAAGGCCTAGTCGGCCGAGCGCTTCAGGGCGACCAGGGCCTCGTCCAGGACGGCCCGGTCGCCGGCCATGACGATCTGGCCGCCGTTGCGGCCGATCGGCTCGCCGCGCCAGTTGGTGACGACACCGCCCGCGCCTTCGATCAGGGGAACGGCGACCTCGATGTCCCAGGCCTTGCAGACCCGGGATTCCGCGACCAGGTCGACCGTGCCCGCCGCCACCATGGCGTAGGCATAGGCGTCGCAGCCCAGGCGGGTCAGCTTGGCCGCCGCGGCGACCTGGCGCCAGGCGCCCAGCTCCGCGCCGTCGAAATAGGCTGTGGGGTCGGTGGACATGATGATGGCGTCGGTCAGCACCGGGCAGGGCCGCACCTTCAGGGGCCGTTCGCCCGCGCGATTGATCAGGCGCGCGCCGCCGCCCTTGCCATGGCCGATGAAGATCTCGCCCACATAGGGCTGGCCAATGGAGCCCATGACCGGGTTCCCCTGCCAGCGCAGGGCGATCAGGGTCGTCCAGACCGGCAGGCCGGCGATGAAGGCCCGCGTGCCGTCGACGGGATCCAACACCCAGACGAACTCGGCGTCCGGGCGGTCCTCGCCATATTCCTCACCGATCACGCCGTGATGCGGATAGCGCTCCGCGATCAGCTTGCGGATCGCGGCTTCCGCGCCCTTGTCGGCTTGGGTCACGGGGTCGAAGCCAGCGACGCCGCCCTTGTCCTCCAGTCCGTGATCATCGATCCGGAACAGGGGCAGGATGACTTCACCGGAGGCCCGGTTCAGGTCGATCAGGAAGGCGTCGAGTTCGGCGGCGAGGTCGGGCGTCAGCATGCGCCCACTTTAGCCTGTCGGTGGCCCCCGCGAAATCCCTGAAGCCGGGAGATCGCGGGGGACAGCCGAACGAGGTACGAACTTTAGACCGCTTCGTGGTCGCCGTTGAGCGACTTGGCCAGGTCCAGCAGCCGGCGGCGCGGACGCTCACCCAGCTGATAGTAGGCGCGGATCAGGTCCAGGGTCTCCTTGCGGGCGAACATCTCGCCGCCGGCTTCGGAGTCCTGCGCCGGCTCGCGCTGAGCCGCCTGGGACAGGCCGTCATAGAAATAGCCGACCGGGACCTCCAGGGCCTCGGAAAGTTGCCAGAGCCGGGCGGCCGAGATGCGGTTCGCGCCGCACTCGTACTTCTGGATCTGCTGGAAACGCACGCCACAGGCGCCGGCCAGTTGCTGTTGGGTCAGGCCCAGCAGTCGCCGGCGGCGGCGCAAACGCTTACCAAGGTGAACGTCGATGTCGTTGCCCATGGGCTCCATCGCCCCCTCATTCGGTTGTCCAAGGCCGTCCCAAAGCGGGACGGTCTGGGCTGTCAGCCGCAAGTCGCTTGCCAAGAGAGTCCGGTTCGCGTTGCGCGGAGGGGGCGGCGGCGGTTAGGAGAGCGTCATGACGGCCAAGCGCCCTTCTCTCGCCCAGGACCTCCTCTGGAGGCTGGAGGCCTTCGCCTTTGATCTGGTGACGGGCCTGGCCCGCATGTTCCCGATCGATGCAGTGTCCGACTTCGGCGCGCGCCTGTTCCAGTGGCTGGGGCCGATGACCAGCGCCCACCGGGTGGCCGAGACGAACCTGCGCATCGTCTTCCCCAAGGCCTCGGACGCCGAGATCGCCAGCCTGCTCGACCAGCAATGGGACGCGCTCGGCCGCTGGGCGGTGGAGTTCCCGCTGCTGGACAAGATCATCGCCGATCCCGAGAGGGTGGAGCTGGTCAATGGCGAGCGCATGGCCGAGATCGTCCGCACCGGCGAGCGGGTGGTGTTCATCTCGGGCCACTTCTCGTCCTTCGAGATCATGCCCGCGGCCATCGTCCACGCCGGCGTGCCGTGCCAGATCACCTACCGCGCCACCAACAACCCTTATGTTGACGACGCCATCAAGAAGAGCCGGGCCCGCTATGGCGTGCAGCTGTTCGCGCCCAAGGGGTCGGACGGCGCGCGCGAACTGATCCGGGGCCTGAGCCGCGGCGAGTCCGTGGCGCTGATGAACGATCAGAAGTTCAACGGCGGGATCGCCTCGCCGCTGTTCGGGGTGATGGCCCACACCGCGCCCGGTCCCTCGACGCTGGCCTTAAGGTTCGGCGTGGCGCTGCAGCCGATGAGCGTCCAGCGCAAGGATAAGGCCCACTTCCGGGTCGTGGTCCACGACCCGATCTGGCTGGAAGACACCGGCGACCGCACCGCCGACATCGAGGCCGGCGTCCGCCGGGTGAACGCCTTCATCGAGGAGCGCATCCTCGAGCGCCCCGCCGAATGGTTCTGGGTCCACAAGCGCTGGCCCAATGAGATCTACAAGAAGGCGAAGAAATAACGCCGCACATCCCGGCGAATGCCGGGACCCAGGTCATAGAGCGGTGCGACTCATCACCTTGGCGCCTCGACCCGCTTTGGGTGGCGCCTGGATCCCGGCATTCGCCGGGATGAGCGGTCAGAGCGGAGCCTTCGCCCCCACCAGCAGCATCGGGTCCAGGTTTCGGCCGTGCCACTTCATGCGCCAGCACAGGTGCGGGCCGGTGACCCGGCCCTCCTTGCCCACAGCGCCGATCACCTGGCCCCGGGCCACGCTGTCGCCGGCCTTCACGTCAATCCGGGACTGGTGGAGATAGGCGGTGATCAGGCCCTGGCCGTGGTCGATCAGGGTCAGGCCGCCTTCGAAATGCAGGCCGGTCTCGGCGAAGGCCACCACGCCCGCCGCCGGCGCCCGGATCGGCGTGCCGACGGGTGCGGCCAGGTCATCGCCATAGTGCGGCCGCTTGGGTTCCCCGTTCAGGATCCGCTGGCCGCCGAACTTCGCCGACAGCCGGTACTTGGCCACTGGGGTGATGAAGCCGGTGCGGAAGGCGTCGAGGTCGGCCAGGCTGGCGAACCCGGCGGTCTTGCGCTCCACCTCGGCGGCGATGCGGGCCAGCAGCACCGGGTCCTGCGGTGAGACCTGGTCCTGGGGAAGGCCGTCGATACGCTGGATGTTGAAGACGCCCGGCGCGATCACCGCGATGTGGGTCGCCTCGCCGTCCGGTGTGGCGACCTTGATCTCCACCTGGGCCGGGGCGTCGCGGTCGAAACCGACGAAGAAATAGCCGGCCTCCGAGGCTTGGCCTTCCATCACGCCGTCGACGAACACCTGAGCGCGGGGCGCCGTGCGGCCGATGGCGTAGCCACCCTGCTGGTAGCGGCCGTTCAGGGACAGGCCCGGCGCGGCGGCGCGGGCGGGCGCGGCGAAGGCCGCGACAGACAGGCCGATCAGGGCGGCGCGGCGGTCGATCCCGCTCAGCGGTTGGTTTCCTGCCAGCGCTGCAGGGACTCGGCGGGGCCGGCATAGGCCTCCTGCAGCGGCGCGCTCCAGTAGCGCAGGGCCTCCAGCGGGATCTTCACGCCAGACACCGCGCAGATCACGTAGCGGCCCTGCTTCAGCACCACGAACTCGCCGTCGCCATAGTGGACGGAGGCCAGGTCGGCGGCGCCGGGAAGATTGCGATCTTGAGCGTTCATGGTCGCAGTCTAGCGCGTCAGGCCGTCTCAGAACAGATCGCCCTGGTTGGAGGTCGAGGCCGGCGGCTTGGCCGGGCGGGCGGGCCGTGCGGCGGGAGCAGGCTTGGGCTGGGCCGCGGGGTCGGCCGCGCCGTCGATCACGGCCTGCCGCGTGGTGTCGGCGAAGACCAGGCTCACCGCTTCGCCCGCGCCCAGGCCGGCGCCCTGCCGAACCAGCGATCCGTCAGCGCGGGTCACGCGGGCGAAGCCGCGGGCGAGCGGCGTGTCGGGGTTCACGCTGGCGTGCAGCTTGGCGAGCCCGTCCAGCCGCTCGGACAGGCGCTCCAGCTTGCGCTGGACCGCGGGGGCGAGCCTGGCTGTGAGCCGGGCCAGGTTGTCGGCCTGGACCTGCTGCGGTCGTTGCAAGAGGCTGGGGCTGAGGCGCGCGGCGATGCGGCCCAGGTCCGAGCGATGCGCCGAGACATTCCGCTCCAGCCCCGCCGTGAGGCGTGCGCCCACCCCGGCCAACCGCTCGGCCTGCGCCTGGCGGGGCCGCTGCAGCAGAGCCGGCGTCAGGCGCGATCCGACCCGCACCAGCTCGGTGCGATGGGCGGCCACGTTGCGCTCCAGAGCCGCGCCCATCCGGCTCTTGGCCAGGTTGAAGCGCTGGCCGGCCAGTTCCACCAGGTCCGGCACACGGGCCAGGCTGCGCTCAAGGCTGGAGACCTTGGTGCGGCGGTCCTCCACCAGCCGTCCGCCGCTCCTGTGCAGGCGGGCCGACAGATCGGCCACGGCGGCGCGCAGCTCGGACAGAATCGGGGTGGCCATCTCGGCGGCCGCCGTGGGGGTGGGCGCCCGACGGTCGGAGACGAAGTCAATCAGGGTGGTGTCGGTCTCGTGCCCCACGGCCGAGATCAGCGGGATCTGCGAGGCCGCCACCGTGCGGGCCAGGGCCTCGTCATTGAACGCCCACAGGTCCTCCACCGACCCGCCGCCGCGGGCGACGATCAGCACGTCGGGGCGGGGCAGGGCGCTGCCCGCGCCCAGGGCGTTGAACCCTTCGATGGCGGCGCGCACCTGGCCGGCGGCGGCGTCCCCCTGGACAACCACGGGCCAGACGATGACCCGACAGGGCCAACGGTCGCGGATGCGGTGCAGGATGTCGCGGATCACCGCGCCGGTCGGGCTGGTGATCACGCCGATCACCGCCGGGCTCTCGGGCAGGGGCTGTTTGCGGGCCGGATCGAACAGGCCCTCGGCCTGCAGCCGGCCCTTCAGCCGTTCCAGCTGGGCCAGCAGGGCGCCGACGCCGGCGGCCTCCATGCTGTCGATGACGATCTGGTAGCGGGATCCAGCCGGATAGGTGGTGATCTTGCCGGTGACCACGACCTCCAGCCCCTGTTCGGGGCGGACGGACAGGTTGCGGACAGAGCCCTTCCAGACCACGCCGTCGATGGCGGCGCGCTCGTCCTTAAGCGTCAGATAGACGTGGCCATTGGAGTGGAAGGTGACCTTGGACAGCTCGGCGCGCAGGCGCACGAAGCCATACTGGTCTTCAAGCGTCCGCTTGAGGGCGAAGGCCAGTTCCGAGACGGAATAGGCCTTGGCGTTGCCGTCGGCGGTGTCTGGGGCGAGCTCGCTCATGGCCGGACGTTAGCGGGAGCCGGGCCGAAACCCAAACCCCCGCTAACCCATCCCCAACGGATTTCGGTGCTCGCGAAACCTAGATGTAGCGGCGCAGCGAGCGGGCCAGTTCCGAGGCGCTGGAGCGCTTCTTGGCCTGGGCCGGCTGATAGGCGACGCGGGCGTGCTCGGCGCAGTACGGGCCTTCCGACTGGCGGCGACCGCAGAAGGTGAAGCCGTCGCTGGACGGATCGCCGATCGGCCACTTGCACATGTGGGCGCCCAGGGTCAGCACGGTGGCCGAGCCGGGGGCTTCTTCCACATAGCGGACGGGCGAGGGAACCGGTGTCGGGGCCGGGGCCGCGGCGGCCTGGGCCACCGCCGGCTCGGCGATGCGGCGCGGCGCGGCGGGCTGGGCCGCCGGACGGGCGGGACGGGGCGCCTTGAACACCGGGCGGGCCGGCTTCGACGGCGCGGCGCGGCCGGACAGGCCCAGGCGGTGAACCTTGCCGATGACGGCGTTGCGGGTGACCCCGCCCAGCTGCTTGGCGATCTGACTGGCCGACAGGCCGTCCTGCCAGAGCTTCTTGAGCGTCTCGACGCGTTCGTCCGTCCAACCCATGGTTCCGCCTCCACCGCTATGTCACTCGGATCCCGGGGACGCCCCCGCGGCCTAGCCGGGATCTACATCTTGTGGTGCTCGTGTCTCTCGACCCCAGCAACTACCAGATATCGTAAACAGTTCCTTAATCGCCACAATAGGCGCCCCACCCTTCGTCCACAGGAACAAGATATAGCGTCGCAAGGTCGCACCCTTGCGCAGCCGTGCGGGGTGGCGCACATGAACGGGCATGACTGATCTGCGCCTGGCCGAAGCCGTCGTTCCGCCCGAACCCCGCAACTACCATGGGGTGAACTGGGCGGGTTTCCAGACCCTCTACCTGCGCGAGGTGCGCCGGTTCTGGAAGGTGGGGATGCAGACCCTGGCCGCGCCGGTGGTCACCTCGCTGCTCTACATGATGGTCTTTGTGGTCGCCGCCCAGGGCGCGCGGCCGCCGGTCCACGGCGTGGCGTTCGGGACCTTCGTCGCGCCGGGCCTGATCATGATGGCGATCCTGAACAACGCCTTCGCCAACTCGTCCTCCAGCCTGCTGCAGGCCAAGATGAACGGGCTGATCAGTGACTTCCTGACCCCGCCGCTGACCCCGCCGGAGCATGTGGCGGCCTTCGCGCTGGGCGCCGCCACCCGCGGCATCGCCGTGGGCCTGGTCACCGGCCTGGTGATCCTGCCCTTCGCCCACGTGCCGATCACCCATGTCTGGGCCGTGCTCTATTTCGGTCTCGGCGCGGCGATGATCCTGGGGCTGCTGGGCGTCATGGCCGGGCTGTGGGCCGAGAAGTTCGACAACATGGCCGTGGTGACGAACTTCATCGTCATGCCCATGACCTTCCTGTCGGGGACCTTCTACCTGGTCGACCGCCTGCCGGAGCCGTTCCGGACCGGCAGCCACTACAACCCGTTCTTCTATCTGATCGACGGCTTCCGCTACGGCTTCATCGGCCACGCGGAGGGCTCGCTGTTCACCGGCGTGCTGATGGTGGCCGGCCTCGTCGTGGCCCTGACCTCGGTCTGCCTGTGGATGTTCGAGACGGGCTACAAGATCAAGACCTGACCGCTCCGGCGCGTCTATCCCTCTGACGACAACAGGTTTCTAGCCGTCCGCGCAATTCGTGTTGCGCCGCCAAAATTGATGATATACGAACTATCATCATGAAAGCGGTGAGAACATATAATTCGCAGCTGCGCCAATCCCAGGCGGAGGCGACCCGCGAGCGCATCCTGGCCGCCATGGCCGAGCTCTATGAGCGCGACGGCGAGGCCGCGACGGTGCGCGCCGTGGCGGAACGCGCCGGGGTGCGGGAGATCACCGTCTATCGGCACTTCCCCAATCGCGACGAGCTGATGAAGGGCCTCTGGGCCTGGCTGAACCGCAAGCACGGCGTCACCGTCGGCATGCCGGAGACGGCGGAGCAACTGGTGGCCCAGATCGCTCCTCTGTTCGCCACCTTCGGCGCGGCGCCGGCCCACGTCGCGGCCTCGCTGCGCACGCCCGAAGGGGTGAAGGTTCGCAACAGTCTGAACGCTGATCGATCCGAAGCCTTCCTGACGATCCTTGCGGATATCGCGCCGGACCTGGCCCCAGACGAGCGCCGCAAGGCCGCCGCGGTGCTGCAACTGCTCTATTCCGCCCACACCTGGATTTCGATGCGCGAGCAGTGGGGGCTGGATGACGCCGCCGCCGCCGAAGCGGCCGGCTGGGCCGCTGAACACCTCATCGCCGATCTGCGCGCGCGCGGCTCGGCCCCGATCCGGCCCGGCGAAGCGGGCCCTGCCGACAAGGAGGCGCAGTCATGATCGCCCACTTCTCCATCCCGGCCCGTGACCCCCGGTCCGCGGCCGAGGTGTTTGGAAAACTCATCGACGGCGCGGTGATGCCGTTCCCGGTCGTGGACGGCGCTTGGGTGGCCATCGCCCGGGACGGATCCGGCGTCGGCGTCGAGGTGGTTCCCGCCGCCACCGCGCACCACATGGGCCAGGGCGAGGCGGGCGCCGCGGCCCAGGGGCCCTTCGTCATGCCCTGGGAGACCCAGATCCGCCAGGACGGCGACGAAACCTCGGCCAGCGGCTTTCACGTGGCCATGACCAGCCCCCTGTCGGCCGAGGAGATCGTCGCCCTCGGCAGGGCCGCGGGCTGGCGCGCGGTCCACTGCGACCGGGGCGGCGTGTTCGATCTCGTCGAGCTTTGGGTGGACAACCGCTCGTTGGTCGAGGTGCTTCCTCCAGAAGGCGCCCGCCGCTATCGCGATTTCTACCGGCCCGAGGTCGCCGGGGCGATGTTCGGACAGCCGGCCTGACCCCAGGCTTTTATTGACATTCGGGCCAATCCCCCGGAAAACGCCAAGCCTTCATGTCCCCGTCGCCCCGCGGCGGGGACGATCTCTTTTGAGGAGGCTTCTACCGTGACTGAAAAGACGGCGACGCAAAGCCCGCCCGTTCCCAGCGACCACATCATGGGCGTGTACAACCGCACCCCGCTGGCGTTCGAGCGAGGCGAGGGCGCCCGACTTTTCACCACCGACGGTGAGGCTTACCTGGACTGCATGGCCGGCATCGCGGTGAACGCGCTGGGCCACTCCAATCCCAAGCTCGTGCAGGCGGTGAAGGACCAGGCTGAGAAGCTCTGGCACGTCTCCAACATCTTCACGATCCCGAACCAGGAAAAGCTCGCCAAGGTCCTGACCGACGCGACCTTCGCCGACGTGGTGTTCTTCACCAACTCCGGGACCGAGGCCGTGGAGTGCGCGATCAAGACCGCGCGCAAGTACCACTGGGCCAAGGGCCATCCTGAGAAGATCGACATCATCGGTTTCGAAGGCTCATTCCACGGCCGCACGCTCGCCGCCGTCAACGCCAGCGGCAACGCCAGCTACCTGGAAGGCTTCGGCCCGCGCATGCCGGGCTTCGTCCAGCTGCCCTATGGCGACCACGAGGCGCTGAAGGCCGCCATCGGTCCGACCACGGCGGCGATCATCATCGAGCCCGTCCAGGGCGAAGGCGGCGCGCGCGCCCTGCCGGACCAGTGTCTGCGCGGCCTGCGCGAGCTCTGCGACGAACACGGCATCCTGCTGATCCTGGACGAGATCCAGTGCGGCCTGGGCCGCACCGGCAAGCTGTTCGCCTATGAGTGGGCCGGCGCCGAGCCGGACATCATGTGCGTCGCCAAGGCGCTGGGCGGCGGCTTCCCGGTCGGCGCCTGCCTGGCCACCGTCGATGCGGCGCAAGGCATGACCGTGGGCAGCCACGGGTCGACCTATGGCGGCAACCCCCTGGCCATGGCCGTGGGCCTGGCGGCCATGCAGGAACTGAACTCGCCGCAGCTCTTGGCCCATGTGACCGAGGTGGCCGGCTACTTCACCCAGCAGTTCGAGGGGCTGAAGTCGCGCTTCCCGGACGTGATCGCCGACATCCGCGGCAAGGGCCTGCTGATCGGGCTGAAGCTGAACACGCCGAACCGCGAGTTCATGCAGCATTGCCGCGACCAGCACCTGCTGGTGGCCGGCGGGGGCGACAACTGCGTGCGCCTGCTGCCGCCGTTGACCCTGACCCTGGACGAGGCCCGCGAGGCGGTCGGCAAGATCGAAGCCGCCTGCGAAGCCGCCCGCGCCACGGCCAAGACCGCCGCCTGACCCTATCCGCTCATTCCCGCGAAGGCGGGAGTCCATTTCCTCAGGCCCGCCCATTCGACAGTCAGAATGGATCCCCGCCGTGGCGGGGATGAGCGGGCATTGGAGACGAGGTAGCTTCGATGACCCAAGCGCCTAGACACTTCATCGACCTGTGGCGGATGGAAGCCGCAGACATCCGCGCCATCCTGGATGACGCTCACGCCCGCAAGGCGGCCCGCGCCGGCTGGCCCAAGGGCCGCGTCGACCCCGACGCTCCGGCCCGCGACCGCGTGCTGGCGATGATCTTCGAGAAGAACTCCACCCGCACTCGCTTCTCCTTCGACGCGGCCATGCGTCAGCTGGGCGGCGACGTGCTGATCTCGACGGCCAACGACATGCAGCTGGGGCGCGGCGAAACCATCGAGGACACGGCCCGTGTCTTGTCGCGCATGGTCGACGCCGTGATGATCCGCGCCAACAGCCACGAGGACGTGGAGCGCTTCGCCCATTCCTCCAGCGTGCCGGTGATCAACGGCCTGACCGACAAGAGCCATCCCTGTCAGATCCTGGCCGACATCATGACCATCGAGGAGCATCGGGGTCCGATCGCCGGCAAGACCCTGGCCTGGGTCGGCGACGGCAACAATGTCTGCTCCAGCTTCATCCACGTGGCCCCCAAGCTGGGCTTCAAGCTGAACATCGCCTGTCCGGCCCTCTATCACCCGGACCTGATGGACCTGGCCCGCGCTGAGGAAGCTCAGGGCCGCATCGAGATCACCCGCGACCCGCGCGAAGCCGTGCGCGGCGCCGATGTGGTGATCGCCGACACCTGGGTCTCCATGGGCGACGTCGACCATGACGAGCGCATCGAGGCGCTCGAGCCCTACCAGGTCGATGACGCCCTGCTGGACCTGTCGGCCAAGGACGGGGTGTTCCTGCACTGCCTGCCGGCTCACCGTGGCGAAGAGGTCACCGACGAGGTCCTCGACGGTCCGCGCAGCCTGGTCTGGGACGAGGCGGAGAACCGCATCCACGCCCAGAAGTCCATCCTGGCCTGGTGCTTCCGCGCCATCTGAGGCGGGGAGCCTAGCTGGCGAGGCGCAGGGGCTCCGCCGTGGGCCGCCGCGCCTTCAGGCTCTCCACCAGCCGTGAGATTGCGTCGGCCTGGCCGGCCTGAGGCAGGAACCGGACATTGGTCCGGCCCTGGTCGAGCCCCAGGACCTCGGCCCTGACCGGCCCGTCCACGCCCGGCAGGGCGATGTCGATGATCCCGGTCAGGCTGACCGGGGCGTTGGCCAGCAACGCGCCCCCTTCCGACAGGTTCAGCAGCTCCGCCTGGAACAGGTCCGGATGGCGGCCGGCGCTCACGGCGATGCCGGCGTCGATACGCGGGGACCGTCGGCGTTCCACCTCGTCGGTCGAGGTGCGCACCACCCGCACCAGGGTGGAGGACAGGCTGTCGATCTCGCTGGAGACCTCGGCGGCGAGGGCGTTGACCTCGTGCGAGGTACGGCCGGCCACGTCCGAGGCGGCGGAGGCCGCACGGATCGACTGGACCATCTGCTCGGCCATCCGCGCGGTCTCGTTGGTGGCCGCTGTGATCTCGGCCGTGGCGCGGGTCTGGTCCTCGACCGCTTGCACGATGGCCGACTGGCTGGCGTCCATGCCGCTGACGCGCTCGGTGATGCCCTGGACCGCCCCGATGGTGTCCTGGGCCGAGGCCTGCACGCCGCCGATCAGGTTGCGGATGTCGGTGGTGGCCGCCGCCGTCTGGTCGGCCAGCGACTTCACCTCGCCGGCCACCACGGCGAAGCCCTTGCCCGCCGTGCCGGCCCGGGCGGCCTCGACGCTGGCGTTCAGGGCCAGGAGATTGGTCTGGCGCGCGATATCGGCGATCAGGTCGGTGACCCGGCTGATCTGGTCCACCGCCTCGGACAGCTTGCCGATGGCGGCCTCGGTGTCTCCGGCGGCGGCGGCCACGTCGGTGGCGGCGCTGCGGGCCTGGCCCACCTGGCCCATGATGTTGCGGATCGAACCCTCCAGGGCCATCGCGATCTGCGCCACCGAGCGGGTGCGGGTCAGGGTCTCGCCGGCTGTACGGGTCATCTCGGCGTTGGCCTGGTTGGCGTCGCGGGCGGCGGCGGACAGGTCTCCGGCCTTGGTCGACATCTGGCGCATGGCCTCGGCCACAGCTACGACGGCGCCGCGGGTGTCGGCTTCCACCCGCTCGGCCATGTTGCGCAGGGCGCTGGCCCGGCGGTTCTCGGCCGCGGCCCGTTCAGCCTCGCTCAGCTCGCGACTTTCCTCCTGGGCCTGGCGCAGCCGTCGGGTCTCCAGGCCCTGTTCGCGGAACACCTCCAGCGCCCGGGCCATCTCGCCGACCTCATCCTGGCGTCCGGTGTGCGGGATCTCGACGTCCAGGGCGCCGGCCGACAGGGCCTCCATGGCCGCGGTCATGTCCGCCAGGGGCGCGATCACCTCGCGCGCGATGCGGGCCGCGCGGCGGCGAACCTGAAGCATCAGCACCCCGCCGACCGCCAGGATCAGCACCACGAACAGGCCAAGGCACACCGCCGCCAGGCGTTCGGTTCGCGTATTGGCGGCGTTGGCGTCCTGGACCAACCGGTCGACCGCGGCCCGGTGGGCGGCGTAGTCGCGGCTGATCGCCTCGTAGCTGGTTCGCGCCGCCTCAAGATTTCCGGCCCGCAGGGCAGGGACGAACCGCTCTTCGATCTCGCGCCAGAAGGTCTGGGCCGGCTGGTTGGTGGCCTCAAGGATCTGGGTCTTCAGACCGCTCTGCAGGGCCGAGGCCCGCCAGTAGGCCTGGCGTTCCTCGTACTGGGCCTTCAGCACCTGTAGCCGCTCGGCGCGCGCCCCGACCTGGTCCGGATGGTCCAGGGCCAGGGTGGTCTCCAGATAGGCTTCGATCACGTATTCCGGCGGCGGCAGGATGTCGGCGATCAGGTCCTTGCCCAGGGAGATGCGGTGATACAGCGGCCCCTCGATCCGCAGGACCTGCAGCGAGACCAGCGAGGCGCTCGCCAGGACCAGCAGGGCGACGAGCACGGACCTGCTGAACGCCTCAAGGGCCATGCGCAGACCAGAGCGGGACATCGACTGCGTCATACCTACCTCCGACAGGCCCACAGGAGACGTCTGAGCCGGTTAACAGGACCTGTAAGTGACTGATTGTGCTTGTGAAAATCATACAATTCTGACGGGTGAGGCGCCCAGTTCTTGGGCGTCTGTGCGTATTTGCCGCACAGCGAGACCGCCAGGGCGAGCGGTCATCGGGGGCGGACAACAAGGGGTGGCGGCGCGCCTGAACACGGCCCGGCTCGCATCCTGGGCCGCTAGGCCCTATATGCCCGCCCGATGAGCCAGAACCTGAACGCCATTCCCGACAACCTCGTCGCCCCCTTCCAGATCGAGGACGAGCCCGTGCGCGGCCGTCTGGTGCGGCTGGGCGAGGCGGTGGACACCATCCTGCAAGCCCACGCCTATCCCGAGCCGGTGGCCAACCTGCTGGGCGAGGTCTGCGCCCTGGCCGCCCTGGTCGGCTCCAACCTGAAGTTCGAGGGCCGGCTGATCGTCCAGGCCCAGGGCGACGGGCCGGTGCGCTATGTGGTCTGCGACTACGACACCTCCGGGTCGCTGCGCGGCTACTGCCGGTTTGACGAGGCCGAGGTGGCGGCCGCGACGAAAGGCTTCGCCCGGCCGGGCGCCCGGTCGCTGCTGGGCGACGGGGTGTTCATCATGACCGTGGACCAGGGCCCGGACATGGACCGCTACCAGGGCGTCACCGCCATCGAAGGCGAGACCCTGGCCCTGAGCGCCGAGCAGTATTTCGCCCAGTCCGAACAGACCCCCACCCGTATCCGCCTCGCCGTTGGCCAGGTCGACACCGGCGACGGCCCGGTCTGGCGCGCCGGGGGCATGTTGATCCAGGCCATCGCAGAGGACGACGCCCGCGGCTCGACCGCCGAGGCCTGGACCCGCACCCAGGCCTTCTTCGAGACCATCGGCGAGGACGAACTGGTCGATCCCACCATCTCGGCCGAGACCCTGCTGTTCCGCCTGTTCCACGAGGACGGCGCTCGGGTGTTCGAGCCCAAGCCGATCCAGGCCTTCTGCCGCTGCTCCCTGGACCGCATCGCCACGGTGCTGGCCTCGTTCTCCGAGGACGAGCGGGCCGACATGGTCGAGGACGACGGCCAGATCCGGGTGACGTGCGAGTACTGCTCCAAGGTCTATGCGCTGACGCCCGACAGCCTCGCCGCCATCGGCCAGGCCAGCTGATGTCGACGCCCAAGCCCGGCAGCTGGGCCGATGTCCTGGCGCAGGGGCGGGCGAGCCGCTTCGGCTTGATCTGCCTGGGCGTCTGGCTGAGCGCCGCGGACTCCCTCGTCACCGCCACCATCATGCCCAGCGTCGGCGCTGACCTGGGCGGCTACGCCTATTTCGGCTGGGCCACCGCCGGCTTCCTGCTGGGTTCGGTGATGGCCGGGGCCAGCTCGGGGCTGCTGGCGGCCCGCTTCGGCCTGCGCCGCGCCACCGCCGCCTCGGCCCTGCTCTACGCCGTGGGTTGCCTGATGAGCGCGGCGGGGCCGGACATCTGGACCTTCCTGGCCGGCCGCGTGCTGCAGGGGATCGGCGGCGGCTGGGTCGCCGGGCTCTGTTCCGTGGCTATCGGCGTCATGTTCCCCGACCGCACCTTGCCCAAGGTCTATGCCGCCATCACCGCGGTCTGGGGCGTGGCCAGCCTGCTCGGCCCGATGATCGGCGGCCTGTTCGCCGACGCTGGGGTCTGGCGCTGGGCCTTCTGGTCTTTCGCCATCCAGGGCGTGGCCGTGGCCCTGACCTCCCTGGTCATGCTGCCGAAGGGGGAGGATGGCGAGGCCGGGGCCGGCGTCGCCTGGACCCAGCTTGGCCTGATCGCGGTCGGCGTCACCGCCATTGGCCTCGCGGACCTGGCCGGCGACGCTCTGCGGTCCGGCGTCCTGACCCTGGCCGGCGTCGCGATCCTGGCCGCCACGGTGTGGATCGACGGGCGGATGACGACGCGCCTGCTGCCGCGGGGCTCCAGCAATCTGCGCACCGTGCCGGGCGCGGCCTATGCGGCCATGTTCCTGCTCACCGCGGCCTCCATGGGCTTCAGCGTCTATGGCCCGGCCATCCTGCAGACCCTGGCCGGACTGAAGGCCCTGTCCGCCGGCTATGTGATCGCCGCCGAGTCCCTGGCCTGGACCCTGGCGGGCCTGGCGGTCTCCGGCCTGACCGGACGCTGGCCGACCTGGATGATCCGGCTGGGGGCGGTCTCCGCGACCCTGGGCGTCGCGCTCAGCATCTGGGCCTTCCCGTCCGGCCAGGTCTGGCCGGTGATCGTGGCGGGCTGTGCGTTGGGCGCGGGCTTTGGCCTGTCCTGGGCCTTCATGGCCCAGCAGCTGCTGGCGGGCCTGGACGAGACCGAGCGCGGCATCGGGGCGGCCGGCATCTCGGCCGTGCGCCTGACCGGCTCTGCGGCGGGCGCGGCGGCGGCGGGCGTGGTCGCCAACCTGACGGGCCTGTCCAAGGGGCTGGACGTCACCAGCGCCCAGGCCGCCGGCGTCTGGGTGTTCGCCTCGGTGGTTCCGGTCAGCCTGCTGGGCGTCTGGGCGGCCTGGCGCATGGGCCAGGCGCGTTCGGCCTAGGCCGCGCGGCCCAGGTTCTGGACCATGGTCTGTAGCTGCACCGCGGCGCGGGCCGACAGGTGCGCGGTGGTGTCGGGATGCGCGGCCAGGCGCCTGGCCTCCTGGCGGGCCCGCTCGGCGGCCGGGCCTAAGGGCGCGGCCTCGCCGGTCGCCATGCGGATCAGGGCCTGGACCTTCTCCACCGGGCTGTGGGCCGCCTTGCGGATCCCCTGGATGATTTTGGCCTCGGCCTCCAGCTTGCCGCCCATCTCGCCGATCAGGGTCAGCAGGGCTTCGATGCCCGCCTCCTGGCCGCCGGCCCGAGCCACGCGCCGGTACAGGTTCGCCAGCTGGCCCAGGCGGATCGCCGCAGGCGCCTTGCCGCTCATCGCCTCGGTGTCGAACTTCAACGAGGTGACGCAGGACTGGATCCAGCGCACCGCCTGGCGCTTGTGGGTTCCGCCGACCACGCTCTCCATCAGTCGCACCAGGGCCATGGCTTCGTCGATCGGGGTGCGGGCCACCTTCAGATAGGCGGTGACGAATTCGGTGCCGACCAGGGTGTGCGACCGGGAGACAAAGGCCTCGTGCACGGCCTCCGCCCCGCCCATGGGTTCGGCCGCGGTCATCAGGGTGATGGCCAGGGCGCGGCAGATCTCGACCTCGCCCTCGGGGCTGGCGGGACGCAGGCGGCGTGGGCTGGCGACCTCGGCCAGGACCTTGCGGCCCAGGGCCTGGCGCAGGCCTGCGACCCGCGGCTCGGCCAGGAAGCGCGCCAGGCGCTCGCCGATGTCGGTGGGCTTGGGCAGCAGGGCGGCCGCGGCGGGATCGATGGCGCCCACCGCCTTGGGGACCTCCGGCGCCACCAACTGGGCCAGGGCGCCCAGGTGGCTGGCTGGATCAAGCTCTGCGCCCAGCATCTCGGTCATGGCGGGGCCCAGGTTCAGGATCTCCGCCATCGGCTGGGCCAGGACGTGGAAGGCCAGATCGCGGCCGATCCCGGTCTCAGGCGCCGCATCGGCCAGGTTCAGGATGCGCTCGACCTTGGACGGCCAGTCCTCGGCCGAGCCCAGATAGCCCGCCACCGCGCCGCCCATCAGGAACAGCCGCTCGTCGGCTTCAGCCAGGGCTTCGCAGGTCTCGCCGAAGCCGGAGACGGAAATGGTCGGGAACGCCTTGGCCTGGGTCGCCTGGCGCAGGCGGGCCGCCGCTTGGTCGATCACCGGGTGCAGGCCGCGGATCACCTCGTGCACCGTCGAATGCCGCAACAGGGCCTCGGGCACCGCGAACTTCTGGATCGCGTGTTGGAACTCGCCGCCTGCGTTGCGCAGGGTGTCGACGAGGTCGAGGCGATGGATCAGCTCGAAGGCGGTCGACTTGCGCCGCGCCAGCCAGCCCTCCAGCACCTCGGCGATGCGGGCGCGGGCCATGGGACCATAGAGGTCGCTGCCTGCCTGGCAGCGGGGCGGGGGCAGGTCGCCGGAGCGCAGCTTGCGGGTGACGGGAGAGGTGAAGTCGCCTTCGCGGCGGATGCACAGCGGGCTGAACTTGCCGGACTTCGGATCACGGGTTTCGCGGATCACCATCACGGCGATGAACTCGCCGCTGCCGATCATCTCGTTGGCGACCTGGATCGCGCGGTGCTGGTCTTCCAGCCACGCCTCAAGGTGCACCGCCGAACCGGGGCGCCGCGCCAGGACTTCGTAGTGAACCTGCTCCTCCATGCGGCCATCATGACCGGATGGGGTTTACGGCCTGTGAAATCGCACCCCTGCGGCGAGCCGCCGCAGGTCGCTACATCTTAGAGTTGGTCCAGACCGTAGGCGGCGTGCAGAGCGCGAACCGCCAGCTCGGTATAGGCGGCGTCGATCAGCACGCTGATCTTGATCTCGCTGGTGGAGATCACCTGGATGTTGACGCCCTTGTCGGCCAGGGCGCTGAACATCGACTTGGCGACGCCCGCGTGGCTGCGCATGCCGACCCCGATCACCGAGACCTTGGCCACGTCCTCGTTCACCTGGACGTCCTCGAAGCCCACCTTGCCCTTCAGGCCGCGGACGATCTCCACGGCGCGCTGGGCGTCGCGCTTGCCGACCGTGAACTCCATATTCGCGGTGTCCTGGGTGCGCGCATGGCTCTGGACGATCATGTCCACATTGACGTTCGCGTCGGCCAGGGCCCCGAAGATCTCCGAAGAGACGCCCGGATGGTCCGGCAGGCCGAACAGGCTGATCTTCGCTTCGTCGCGGCTGTAGGCGACGCCGCTCACGATCCGCTTTTCCATGATCTCTTCCTCGTCGCACACGATGGTGCCCTGGCCCGGCGCTTCGCCCGGCTCGACAAAACTCGACAACACCCGCACGGGCACGTTCTGGGCCATGGCCAGCTCGACCGAGCGGGTCTGCAGCACCTTGGCGCCCAGGGAGGCCATTTCCAGCATCTCCTCGTAGGAGATCTTGGCCAGCTTGCGGGCTTTGGATTCAATCCGCGGGTCGGTGGTGTAGACCCCGTCCACGTCGGTGTAGATGTCGCAGCAGCTGGCCTTCACCGCCGCGGCGATGGCCACCGCGCTGGTGTCCGAGCCGCCCCGGCCCAGGGTGGCGATGCGGCCGTCGCGGGTCACGCCCTGGAAGCCGGCGATGACGGCGACCTCGCCCTTGTCCATGGCCTCGATCAGCTTGTCGGCCTGCACATCGTCGATGCGGGCGCGGCCATGAGCGTCGTCGGCGATGATCGGGATCTGCCAACCCATCCAGGACCGCGCGGGCAGGCCCATATTGCGCAGGACCATGGCCAGGAGGCCCGCGGTCACCTGTTCGCCAGAGGCCACCACCACGTCGTATTCGTCGTCCGACGCGGGCAGGCCGGCGGCGGCGGGGCCGGCGTTATCGGTCCAGGCCACCAGTTCGTTGGTCTTGCCGGCCATGGCCGAGACCACCACGGCGACCTTGTGTCCGGCGGCGACTTCCGCCGCCACCAGGCGGCCGACGCGCCGGATGCGCTCCAGATCGGCCACCGAGGTGCCGCCGAATTTCATCACAAGCCGGGACAGGGTGATCGCTCCCCTAAAGCAAAAGGCGGGACCTTCTAGCGACGGCGACGCGCGCGGGCAACGCCGTGCTTCGACTTCCGTGGCGTTGCGCGCTAATAAGCGCCCCATGACCGCGACCTCCAGCATCGACCCCGCCGAAGTCGAACGCTTCTCCCGCATCGCCGCCGAATGGTGGGACCCGAAGGGCAAGTTCGCGCCCCTGCACAAGTTCAACCCCGTGCGCCTGGCCTTCATCCGCGACGAGGCCGCGATGCGGTTCGGCCGCGACACCCGCCAGCCCCGGCCGTTCGAAGGCCTCAAGCTGCTGGACATCGGTTGCGGTGGCGGCCTGCTCTCCGAGCCCATGAGCCGCCTGGGCTTCCAGGTCACCGCCGTCGACGCCTCGGAGCGCAACATCGGCGCGGCCAGCGCCCACGCCGCCGAGTGCGGCCTGACCATCGACTTCCGCGCCTCCACCGCCGAGGCGCTTGAGGCCGAGGGCGCCGGGCCCTTCGACGTGATCCTCAACATGGAGGTGATCGAGCACGTCAATGATCCGGGCGAGTTCCTGCGCACCTGCGGCCGGCTGCTGGCGCCTGGCGGCCTGATGATCGTCGCCACCCTCAACCGCACCCTGAAGGCCTTCGCCCTGGCCAAGGTCGGCGCCGAGTACATCCTGCGCTGGTTGCCCCCCGGCATTCACGACTGGAACAAGTTTCTGCGCCCGGATGAACTGCGCGACTTCCTGCGCAATGAGCCCCTGGCCATGCAGGGCCCGTTTGGGGTCAGTTTCGATCCCTTGAGCGGCCGCTGGTCGCGTTCCAGCGACTGCGACGTCAACTACATGATGACGGTCACTAGGGACGCAGTTTAGAGAGCGGACAAAGGATCTTATCCATGGCTTCTCTCCGCGTGCTCGGTCACGCCTTCCGCGCCTGGCGGCGCAACATGCGCTGGGCCAAGCATGAGCCCGAGACCCCCTATCTGGCCGACCTGCTGTCGGGCTCGCCGGTGTGCCTGCACGTGGGCGCCAGCGACGGCCGCCACTCCTATGTGATGACCCAGGTCGCGCCCGACGCGCGCATCTACGCCTTCGAGCCCTCGGCCTTCACCTTCGAGGTGCTGAAGACCTGCCTGGCCTGGCACGGGATCGGCCGCCAGGTCACCCCGATCCACGCCGCCGTCTCCGACGAGGCAGGCGAGCTCCTGCTGGTCACGCCGAAAAAGACCTCCGGCCGCATGGGCCGCGCCTATGCTTACGTCGCGGCGCAAGCCCCCGAGGGCAAGGTGCGCCCGGACCTGGAGGACGTGGGCGTCGAGGTTCAGCCGACCCCGGTGGTCACCCTGGACGACTACTGCGCCAAGCACGGGGTCGAGCGCGTCGATTTCATCCGCATGGACATCGAAGGCGCCGAGCAGAAGGCCCTGAAGGGCGCCGAGGCGATCATCGACCGCGACCGCCCCCACGTGCTGATCGAGATCCACCCGGTCATGCTGGCCGACCGTTTCGGCGGCTCCGCCGAGGCCGTGGTCGACCTGTTCCGCTCGCGCGGCTACCGCATGTTCGCCCTGAACGGCGACCGCCTGGAAGAACGCACCACGGTCTGCCCGGACGTGCCCTGGAAGGACTACTTCTTCATCCACCCCACCCGCGCGGCGAAGCTGCCGGACGGGGTGTTCAAGGCCCGCATGGCGGCCTGACGGGGCAGGGCGGCGAACGCGCCGCCCGCTTACTGACAATGAGAAAGACCGCGAGGCCCAGAGGGTCTCACGAGGCGCACGAATTCGACGACCGAATTCGTACCTGGGCGTTTGACGTCAACATGGACGAACGGTGGGTGGACAAGGTGCAATCCTGACAGCCTGCTCATGAGACGTCCCTCCAGAGTCTGCGATCGCCAGGGCGGTGTTCTTCGGCCTTGCGCTTACAGATTGAATTTGGCCATGGTGCGGGACGGCTCGCCGGGAATTCGCAATGCACGACCCGCTCTATTGGATTGCCCTGGCTATTCTGTTGGCGACGCCCCTGTTGCTTCTGCTGCGCGCGCGGAGCCCATTGATCCGGTCCTGGACGCCCCCTGTCGTCCTGGCGCTGCTGCTCACGCCCTGCCTGCCTAGCGGCTGCTATGCACTTCTTGGGACAGCTTGTTATGTCGGCGGCGATTGTCCCTAGGGGCGCTCAGCGCGCTTCGCCAACAACGCCTCCAACTGCCCGAGCTGCTCTCCCGCCATCGCCTGCTGGCCCGCGAGCGCGTCCTCAGGAACCGGGCCCGGATAGGCCTCGCTCATCGTGAGCAGGGCGCGCTCGCCGTCTGCCTCGAAGGTCACCGTCGTGACCGGGCCGTCCTCGCCTTCCTCGTTGGTCCAGACGAGGCGGAGGGGCGGCGTCACCTCGAGGTAGCGGCCGAAGAAGGTCATGGCGTCCGCGCCCTCGCCGAAGGTGATGCGGTAGCCGCCGCCGGTGCGGGCGTCGATCTCGCAGGCGGTGATGACAGCGCCCATGGACTTGGGCGCCCACCACTGGCGGAACAGCTCGGGGTTGGCCCAGGCGTCGAACACGGCCTGGACAGGCGCATCGAAGAGGCGGCTGACAACCACCTCGCGGTCACCCTTGCGGGATACGGTGGTGGGGTGGTTCGGCTTGGCGGGGTCCATGTCGTGTCCTTTGTGATCCAGGCGTCCGGCTTAGGACGCGCGTGGGCCCGGCGCGCCGACATGCGCCCTGGCCTTCTTCGTCCCCGCAGGCTAGCAGCGCGCCCATGATCCGCCTCGACAACATCTCCAAGCAGAACGGCCACCAGATCCTGTTCATCGACGCCTCCATGGGCGTGCTGAAGGGGGAGAAGGTGGGGCTGGTGGGCCCGAACGGGGCCGGCAAGACGACCCTGTTCCGGATGATGACCGGCCAGGAGCCGCCGGACGACGGGCTCGTGGTCACTGACCCTGGCATCACCATCGGCTATTTCAGCCAGGACGTCGGCGAGATGTCGGGCCAGAGCGCCGTGGCCGCGGTGATGGACGGGGTGGGGCCGGTCAGCGCGCTCGCCGCCGAGATGGCCGCGCTGGAGGCCGACATGGCCGATCCGGACAAGGCCGACCAGTTCGACGCCGTGATCGAGCGCTATGGCGAGGTGCAGCACCAGTTCGAGGAACTGGACGGTTACGCCCTGGAGGCCCGCGCCCGCGAGGTGCTGGCCGGCCTGTCCTTCAGCCAGGAACGCATGGACGGCGATGTCGGCCTGCTGTCGGGCGGGTGGAAGATGCGCGTGGCGCTGGCCCGCATCCTGCTCATGCGGCCTGACGCCATGCTGCTGGACGAACCCAGCAACCACCTGGATCTCGAAAGCCTGATCTGGCTGGAGAACTTCCTGAAGACCTACGACGGCGCGCTGCTGATGACCTCGCACGACCGCGCCTTCATGAACCGGATCATCAACAAGGTGGTGGAGATCGATGCGGGCCAGCTGATCACCTATTCCGGCGACCTCGACTTCTACGACCAGCAGCGCGCGCTCACCGAGCAGCAGCGCCAGGCGCAGTACGAGCGCCAGCAGGCGATGCTGGCCAAGGAAATCAAGTTCATCGAGCGGTTCAAGGCCCGCGCCAGCCACGCCGCCCAGGTGCAGAGCCGGGTCAAGAAGCTCGACAAGATCGAGCGGGTGGAGGCGCCGCGCCGCCGCCAGACCATCCAGTTCGAATTCGCCAGCCCGCCGCGCTCCGGCGAGGACGTGGTCGCCCTGAAGGGCGTGAACAAGGCCTATGGCGAGCACCGCATCTATGCCGACCTGGACTTCCTGGTCCGCCGGCGGGAGCGCTGGTGCGTGCTGGGCGCCAATGGCGCGGGCAAGTCGACCCTGCTGAAGCTGGTGGCCGGGGCCGACGCGCCGGATGCGGGCGCGGTGAACATCGGGGCCAGCGTGAAGATGGGCTATTTCGCCCAGCACGCCATGGACCTGCTGGACGGCGATGAGACCATCTTCGAGTCCCTGGAGCGGTCCTTCCCGCAGGCCGGCCAGGGCGTCCTGCGCAACCTCGCCGGCTGTTTCGGCTTCTCCGGCGACGACGTGGAAAAGCCCTGTCGGGTGCTGTCAGGCGGCGAGAAGGCGCGGCTGGTCATGGCCAAGATGCTGTTCGACCCGCCGAACCTCCTGGTCCTCGACGAGCCCACCAACCACCTGGACATGGCCACCAAGGAGATGCTGGTCGCCGCCCTGGCCGACTTCGAAGGCACGATGCTCTTCGTCTCCCACGACCGCCACTTCCTGGCCGCCCTGTCCAACCGCGTCCTGGAGCTGACGCCGGAGGGCGTTCACCAGTACGGCGGGGGTTATACGGAGTATGTGGCGCGCACCGGCCAGGAGGCGCCGGGGCTGCATCCGGGGTAGGATTTATTTCGGCACCTTTCCAGGCTGGCGAACACCCACCAGCCAGAAGGTGAGCCCTCCGGTCGCACACAGGACGAAAATTGCCACGAGCAGGTGCGACATCTGTGTCCAGCCTGCCTCTGTGAGGTTGCCGCCTTGGGCGATGAGCCGTCCGTCCACCCAGGCGCTCTCCGGTTGGGGGCCTGTCAGTGTCGAACAGGCGACCGGCGCGCTTGCGACCAATCCACCCGCGAGCATGAGCCACATAAGGCGTGGACGGAGCCAGCGCTTCAGGATCAGGAGCGCCGGTACGCCAAAGATCAAGGTGGCCGGATAGCCCCCGAACAGGGCGAACATCGCAACGGTCTTGAGCAAGCCTCCGTTGTCGAGGCCATCGAACAAGGTCGGCAGCGAGATGAGCAAGGCCGGTGCAAGGGGGGCCAGGATGAAGGCTAGCACAAGCCGGCGCCGGCTCAGCTTCGGGGCGGTGCGGTCCGGCGGTGTGGGGGGGCTCCGGGCATGTCTGATTTGCCTTGGGTGTAGCCTGGTTGCTCGCCGCTAGCTTATCTCACCTCTTTCGCGCAGGTCTTCGAACCCACCCAGCGTCACCGGCGGCTGACCCGGTAGCTTGATGCGAATCTCCACCGTCCCGCCGGCGGCTTCCACGAAGCGGCGCAGGGTGGAGACATAGAGGTCGGCCTGTTTCTCCATCTTCTGGACAGAGGGCTGCTTGATGCCAAGCGTCGCGGCGAGCTGGGCCTGGGTCTTGCCCGCCAGCTTGCGAACTGCTGTCAGGCCCTCCACCTCAGCAATCATCTCCTTTGCGCGCGCCTCGACCTTGGCGCGTCGCGCTGGGGGCAGGGCGGCCAGAAGGTCTTCGGTGGTCCGGGCCATCAATGCTTCTCCTTTAAAATCCAGCTCGCAAACCGCGCCTCGGCCTTCCTGATCAAGGCCTTGTAGAAGCGGGTCTCCGACACGCCGGACTTGTCGCCGCCGCACAGCACGATGGCGCGTTGTTTCGGATCGAACGCGAAAGCAAACCTCCAGACGCCGTCGTTGGCGCGGAACCGGAGCTCCTTGAGGTTCTTCATCGTTCTCGCGTTCAACGTGTCGACGAGCGGCCTGCCCAGTGACGGGCCGCGCTCGGACAGCGCCAGCATGGCCGCCAGGAGTTCATCGCGAACCTCTTCGGGCAGCGCGTCGAACTCTGGATCGAACTCATCATGCGTGACGACCGTCCAGGGCATGCCGAAGATATAGCTTTCTATCTATTTTGCAATAGCTCTAAGGCTATCAATCAGAATGCTCGCTAGGAGATATAGTTTCGGATTAGCATCTTATGGGGGTGGTGATGGGCGCTCAAGCACGCGCCGCAAGGTTCTACTCGAGCACCCCCTCCTTCCCATCGGCCCACCCCCGCCCTAAACCTTGCCGCATAACAACGGGGAGGGGACCGGCATGCTGGCTTTGATGATGGATCGGGCGCTGAACCTGTCCTCGATCCTGGAGTACGCCGCGGCCTATCACGGGGATCGGGAGGTGGTGAGCCGGTCGGTGGAGGGGCCGATCTTCCGCTACACCTATGCCGACGCGCTGAAGCGCTCGAAGCAGATGGCCAAGGCCTTGCTGGACCTGGGCGTTAAGCCCGGCGACCGGGTGGCGACCCTGGCCTGGAGCACCCACCGCCACTTCGAGCTCTACTATGCGGTGAGCGGCATCGGCGCTGTGCTGCACACCATCAATCCGCGCCTGCATCCAGACCAGGTGGCCTGGGTGGCCAACCATGCCGAGGACACGGTGCTGATGTTCGACATCAGCTTCGGTGACCTGGTGGGCGAGATCGCCGGCAAGCTTGAGACGGTGAAGACCTTCGTGGCCATGACCGACCGCGCGCACCTGCCGGCCGCCGCGCCCGCCGGCACGCTGGTCTATGAGGACCTGGTCGCGGCCCAGACGCCGGCGTTCGACTGGCCGGAGATCGACGAGCGGGCGGCGTCCGGCCTCTGCTACACCTCGGGCACCACGGGCAATCCCAAGGGCGTGCTCTATTCGCACCGGGCCACCGTGCTGCACGCCATGGCCATGGTGCAGCCGGACTGCTTCAACCTGGGCGCCGCCGACGCCGTCCTGCCCTGCGCCCAGATGTACCACGCCAACGCCTGGTGCACGCCCTATGGCGCGCCGATGGTGGGGGCCAAGATGATCCTGCCAGGCCGCTATCTCGACGGCCCTTCGATCTGCGAGCTGGCGGTGGCCGAGAAGGCGACCTTCCTCCTGGGCGTGCCCACCATCTGGATCGGGGTGCTGGATCACCTGGACCAGACCGGCCAGACCCTGACCACCGTCAACACCGTCTGCATCGGCGGCTCGGCGCCGACCGCCTCGCTGATCACGCGGGTGGAGCGCCAGATGGGCGCGACCGTCCGCCAGATCTGGGGCATGACCGAGACCAGCCCCATGGGGGTGATCAACACCGGCCTGCCCGGCCACGCCGAGGAGAGCGCCGACCAGGTGGTCGCCCGCAAGCTGAAGCAGGGCCGCGGCCTGTGGGGCGTCGATATGCGGATCGTGAACGAGGAGGGCGCCCTCCTGCCTCGCGACGGCAAGAGCCCGGGCAAGCTGCAGGTGCGCGGGCCGTGGGTGGCGTCCGCCTATTTCAAGAACGAGGGGGCCAGCGCCTTCACCGACGACGGCTGGTTCGACACCGGCGACATCGCGACCCTCGATCCGGAGGGCTATCTGCGCCTGACCGACCGGGCCAAGGACGTGATCAAGTCGGGCGGGGAGTGGATCTCGACCCTCGACCTGGAGGATGCGGTCTGCTCGCACCCGGCCGTGGCCATGGCGGCGGCCGTGGGCATGCCGCACCCCAAGTGGGACGAGCGGCCCCTGCTGCTGGTGGTGCTGCGCCCCGGCCAGAGCGCCGATCCGGAGGTGCTGAAGGCCCACGTCTCCGAGCGGGTCGCCAAGTGGTGGACGCCGGACGAGGTGCGCATCGTGGAGTCGCTGCCCATCGGCCCGACCGGCAAGGTTCTGAAGCGCGAGCTCCGGGATCAGCTCATCGGGACGGCGGGCTGAGGGGACTGACCCGCCCAGGCCGCGGAGCGGCGAGGTCCTATTTCAGCACAAAGATCACGAAAGGCACGAAGGCACAAAGGGGGCCGGTCCTGGCGCGCTGGTGTCCGGGTGGGATTGCGCGCGCCGCGCGCCTTGGTGTCCTTTGTCTTCCTTTGTGGCCTCCGTGTCCTGCTTAGGGCGTTGGCCCCAAGCTCCGACCCTTGCCTGAGCACAGAGCCGGTTATTTTGCGCTGCAGCATGAACCGCCCTTGTCTCGCCGCGTTGTGAGCCCCAGCTAGACGGCTGGTAAGCGTGGAGGAGGGCGTCGTGGCGCGCAGGCGGCCTAAGGGCGTTCTGGAAATCGGGCTGGCGGCGGCGGTCGCGGCGGCCACGGGGCGGACCGAGCACGTGGCGACGGCGGACGACTATCCGGACCACATCGTGCGCAGGATCTCGTTCAAGGCCGGTGGCGGCCTGGGCTGGCGCATCTCGGCCCTGGCCACCCCGCGCGAGCGGGTCGCGCCGTGGAAGATCGTGGTGGTGACCGGCGCGCCGTCCTGGGCGGAATACTGGGCTCCGGCCCTGGCCGCCTTGCCGCAGGACCGGGAGATGATCGTCGTCGACCGGCCGGGCTATGCGGGCTCCGAGCCCATCGAATATGTCGGCGACATCCGCCTGCAGGCCCAGGCCCTTTCGCCCCTCCTGGAGGCCAAGCCCGGCCAGAAGGTGCTGCTGGTGGGCCAGTCCTACGGCGCGGCGATCTCTGTGCTGATGGCGGCGGGCGCCAAGCCCCGCAAGCTGGCGGGCCTGGTGCTGCTGTCCGGCTATTTCGGCCATTCCGGGCCGACGGCGGATTTCCTGCTGAAGACCGGTTCGCGGCTCCTGAAGCTGATCCCTCGCGACCTGCGCCACGCGGTGCTGGAGGTGAGCAACCAGAAGCCCCAGCTGGACGGGGTGCGCGCCGCGCTCACCCGCCTGCGCACGCCGGTGCATGTGGTGCACGGCGACCGGGACGACTTCGCCCCTATCGAGATCGCCGAGGCCCTGGTGGCCGAGACGCGGGCCCGCCGGCCGATCCGGTTCGAGCGGGTGCCGGGCGCGGACCACTTCCTGAACGACGGGCCGGTGGACGTGCTTTTGGCCGCGCTGGAGGCCTGTCTGCCCAAGCCCCGGTTCCGCCTCGCCTGGCCACAGCTTCCGGCGCTGCAATGGCCCTGGGCGCGGCCGGCCCAGGCGGCTTCGCCCAGCGCCGAACTTGCGTGAATTTCCCTTGGCGCGGGATGGCTGAACAGCGATAAGGTTTCCCCAACGACGCCTCGGTCGGCGGTTTTCCGTACCCAGGCTTCGATAATCCGCCCGCCACAGGGCGCCGTTCGGGGAGATCGCGAAAATGAAGGCCGCAGTGCTGCGCGAAGTGGGCAAGCCGCTTCAGATCGAAGACGTCCAGATCAACAAGCCCGGCCCGCACGAGGTGCTGATCCGCACCGTCGCCGCCGGTCTCTGCCACTCCGACCTTCACTTCATCGAAGGCTCCTATCCGACCCAGCTGCCGGCCGTCCTGGGCCACGAGAGCGCCGGCGTCGTCGAAGCCGTGGGCTCGGAAGTCCGCACCGTGAAGCCGGGCGACCACGTCATCACCTGCCTCAGCGCCTATTGCGGCCACTGCGAGCACTGCCTGACCGGCCACCTGAGCCTCTGCGTCTCGCCGGACACCAAGCGTGACGCCAGCGACGAGCCGCGCCTGTCGCTGAACGGCGCGGCCCTGCCGCAGTATCTGAACCTGTCGTCCTTCGCCGAGCAGATGCTGGTGCACGAGCACGCCTGCGTCGCGATCCGCAAGGACATGCCGCTGGACCGCGCCGCCCTGATCGGCTGCTCGGTGATGACCGGCGTGGGCGCGGCCATCCATACCTCGTCCGTGCGTCCCGGCGACACCGTGGCCGTGATCGGCCTGGGCGGCGTGGGTCTGGCGGCGGTCAACGGCGCGGCGATCGCCGGCGCCGGCCGGATCATCGCCATCGACACCGTGGCCTCCAAGGGCAACCTGGCCCGTGAGTTCGGCGCCACCGACTTCATCGACGCCTCCCAGACCGACGCGGTCAAGGAGGTTATGGAGATGACCAAGGGCGGGGTGCAGCACTCCTTCGAAGCCATCGGCCTGACCCAGACGGCGGAAGCGGCCTTCAACATGCTGCGCCGTGGCGGCACCGCCAACATCATCGGCATGATCCCGGTCGGCCATAAGATCAGCCTGATGGGCGCCGCCTTCCTGAGCGAGAAGCGCATCCAGGGCTCGATGATGGGCTCCAACCGCTTCCCGGTCGACATGCCGCGCCTGGTGGACTTCTACATGTCCGGCAAGCTGAAGCTGGACGAACTGATCTCCCAGCGCATCCGCCTGGACCAGGTCAATGAAGGCTTCGCGGACATGAAGAAGGGCGGCCTGGCCCGTTCCGTCATCGTCTTCTGATCCCTATTGTCCGGCTCCGGACGACCGAAAAGCCCCTCCCTGGCGGAGGGGCTTTTTTGTTAAGCCCGGGGAGGTAACAGGTTGCCGCGTTACAACACCTGATGGGCTTTTGAGCAGGCGCCCTGGAATAACGTAGGTTTTAGGGAGGTCGCCCCTTGCGCCGAACCCGCGTGAGGCGCGAAAACAGTCTCAAGTTAAGGTCTGCGACGCAACAAGACGGCGCGATCAGGTGGGCGCGAGCGGCGCGCCGGGGAAACCCGGGATCGCCAAAGGGACAAGCGCTTCTAGGGGGGAGGCTAGCGCCGCTTCGGGATCGGAGCAGGCGCCGGCGCTGGAAGCGTTATTGAGGGGGCGGTTCGAAAGGACCGCCCCTTCTTGTATTTGGAGTTTGGCGGGTCAGGGCCGAAGCCAGCCGGTCAGGGCCGGACGGACATAGTCCTGGAGCAGATCGCCCACCGCCGCGGGGCGGGCCGAGTTGAAGGTCACCAGCACCAGCTGGCCCGCCAACAGCGGGTCCACCGCCCTCAGGCTGCCGTCAGCTATGCCGTCGGCGATCAGGCCCGACAGGCTCATGGCCGTGGCGTAGAACCTGCGGGCGACGTCGGTGCGGATGTCCGGCGGGACCGCGGCCAGGGCGTAGTGGCGCAGGAGCCGACCGTCAGGCGCGGAGGCCTGCAGCTGCGACAGGGACGCCGTCCACAGCCACAAGCGCTCCCAGCCGTTGCGACCGTTCGAGAGGGCCAGGCGGCGCGCCTCGCCCATCAGCTCGATGCTGCGCTCGAAACAGGCGACCGCCAGCTCATCCTTGTCTGTGTTGTGGTGGTAGAAGGAGCCCTTGGTCACCTTCAGCTCGGCGGAGATCTTCTCCACCGAGGCGCCGCGATAGCCCTCGCGGTTGATCAGCGAGGTGGCGGCGGTGAGGAAGCTCTCGCGGGTCACCTCGTCGTTCTGGGCCTCGCACCCGCCCAGGGCCGGCAGGGGCAGGGCGGGCGGGACCGCGCCATCCGGGGCCATCCCGTCGATCAGGATGTCGGCGAGGCGTTCGCCCACCCGGACGTAGTCCTCCGGCGCATAGGCGCCCAGCCAGGCGTCAGTCCAGCCCAGATGATCCACCAGCAGCCGGGCCAGGGCGTGACGCCGGGCCGGCGTCATCCACGGCGCGTCCTCGCTGCGGGTCAGGCGGCCCAGCCGGATATAGAGATCAGAGAAGGCCTCCATCAGGCCTTCGGCGCCCACCAGCCGCACCTCGCTGAACGGGGCCAGCGGCCCCTCCTCGCCCAAGGCGACGCGGCGGCGAACCTCGACATAGGCGCGGATCAGGGCGCGCAGGCGGGCCTGGGGCGTCGCCTCCCGCTCAGCGGCGTCGACCATGGCCGCATGGCGGGCCAGGGCCACGTGCAGCACGGCGCCGGCCAGGTCTTCCTTGCGCTTGAAGTAGTAAGTCAGGCTGACCGGATGCAGGTCCATCCGCTTGGCCACCGCCGCCAGGGTGAAGCCGCTGAAGCCCTGGTCACAGAAGACCTGGGTGGCGGCCTCCATGATCGCCTCGCGCTTGGCGGCGTATCGGGGGCGCATCTTTCGGGGCTCTGCGGCCGGGGACATGACCGCGATCCTGGTCGGTTGGCTCATGCCGGGGTTTAGACCCGGCGCGCGCGGCGGAAAAGCGGCGGATTGAGCTTTTAGCGGCGCAGGCCGGCGGTCTGCACGGGATCCGTGTTGGCCACCGCCAGGCGCTTGGGCGCGGCCTCGGGGGCCACGCGGTCCTGGGCGGCCTGTTCCTGTTCCTGCAGCAGGCGGTCGATGCGGGCCTTCTCGGCCTTGAACGCCGCCAGCTCACGGCCCGCCAGCACGGTGCCTTGCGGCACCTTGGCGCTGACCGGATTGACGCGGGCGCCGCGATACCAGGTCTCATAGTGCAGGTGGGGGCCGGTGGAGGCGCCGGTGGAGCCCACATAGGCCACCAGCTGGCCTTGGCGCACCCGCATGCCGGGCTTCAGGCCCTTGGCGTAGCGCGACAGGTGGGCGTAGCCGGTCTCCCAGCCGTCGTTATGGCGGATGCGCAGCCAATTGCCATAGCCGCCCCAGCGGCGGGCCTCGACCACCACGCCGTCGCCGGCGGCCAGGATCGGGGTGCCGCTGCCGGCGCCGAAGTCGATGCCCTGGTGCATGCGGTTATAGCCCAGGATCGGATGGCGGCGCATGCCGAAGCTGGAGGTCATCCGCGCACCGTCCACCGGGGTGCGCAGCAGGAAACCTTTGATGTTCTTGCCGAATTCGTCGAAATACTGGATGTCGCCATCGTGGGCGAAGCGATAGAAGCGGATGCCCTTGATCTGGGCGTACTGCAGGTCGCTGGCCTCGACGGTGCGGCCGCTTTCGGTGATCTGGCGGTTGAAGACCAGTTCGAACTTGTCGCCCGGCTTGATGTCGCGATCGAAGTCGATCTTGTGGGCGAACAGCTTGACCATCTGCGAGGTGATGGCCGAGGTCGCGCCGAGCGCCGTGGCGCTTTCATAGAGGGAGCCGGAGATCTCGCCCTGGGCGACGGTCTCCTCCTCGCGGATCTTCTCCTCCATCTCGCGCAGGCGAAGCGCCCCGTCGAAGGTGCGCGAGACGGTGACGGCGGTGGCCGGGCCGGTGCGCAGGGACAGGCCGATCAGCCGGGCCGGACCACGCTGGCCGCGGGGATGGGCGATGGCCGCGTCAAAGGCCATGCCGGCCTTGATGTGCACGATGTCCATGGTCTCGGCCAGGATCTGCACCACCTGGCGGGCCTCGTCAGGGGCGACGCCGGCGCGCTTGACCGCGGCCTCGAAGGTCTCGCCGGGCAGGATCTTCACCGGCACGCTTTCTGGGCGGGCGAAGCCGGGCTGGGCCTCGGCCTGGGTGAAGGCGGCGTGCTGCAGGGCGGCGATGGCGGCGGGGTCGAGCGGGGCGGGGATCGGCGCGGTGGCTTCCGCGGCGGTCAGGCGCCAGCCGAGCGCCAGGGCCGAGAACCCGATGACGCCCATCAGCAGACGGGGCGCCAATCGAAGGGTCGGACGTCGCGGATCAAACTCTTGCATCGTGCCCCCGTACTAACGATGCCCCCGAGCCGGTTTACCTTGTTACGGGTCAAACTGGCTCAACTCTTTGGAGTCCAGCAACATCCAGGCCGGACGAATCTTACCGAGGATGGTTAATCCTTGGTAATGGTGGCGCTTTCCGGCGGCTTTGTCACGGCTTTGCCCCTCACGGGCGACCCGGCCTGAGCCCCTTCGCGCGCCAGTTTGGCGCCTTGGTTAAATGAGGTCGAGCACCCGCTCCATGGGACGGCACAGGGCCGCGCCCTTGGGGGTGTCGACGATGGGCCGGTTGACCAGGATCGGGTCCTTGACCATGGCCTCGAACAGCACCTCGTCGGGCGTGTCCGGCTTGGTCAGGCCGAGCGCCTCGGCCTCGGTGCCCATGGTGCGCAGGATGGCGTGGGCGCCGACCCCCATCTTCTTCGTCAGGGCCTGAAGCTGCGCCTTGGTCCAGCCGGTCTTCAGATACTCAACCACCTGGGGCTCGAGCCCCTTGTCCTGCAGCAGGGCCAGGGTGTTGCGCGAGGTCCCGCACTTGGGATTGTGATAGATCACGATGTCGCTCATGGGCGTCTTTTAACCGCGTCCGCTCACCACTCCAACCGCGTGTGGGCCAGATCGACCCGGCTGTCCGACAGGTCGAAGGGCGCGATGGTCTTCGGGCGCGGGGGCAGGGGCGCGGCCCCCGCCGGCCAGCCATCGGTCAGCCAGCCGGTCTGAACCTCCAAGGCGCCGTGCGGGCTCTTCGTCGTCCAGTCCAGCGTCACCTGGTCCGCGCCCACCCAGCGGATCACCGTCCAGCGACCGGGCTGGTCGAGAATGGTCACGGGCTGGCCGGCCAGACGCACGTCGGCGAGGGGCGCATTGGCGCGCAGGCGAATGAAGGCGACACGGGCGCCCGGCCCCTGCAGGCTCAGGCCCTGGCGGCCGTCCGGGCCGACTGTGCGGCTGATGGCCGGCGCGGACCCGTCAATCATCGGGGCGGGCGTCGCCCAGGCGGGCTTGCGGGTCAGGGGCGGCAGCTCGCGCAGGGCGGGCTTGGCCGGCCCCAGGGCCTGGGCGCTCCAGGGATCGAGCTTGGGCGAGGTTGAGACCCGCCAGGCCTTGGCCGCATCGTGGTCGATGACGAACTGGACCACGGACGTCTGGGGGTGGCGCTCGCTCCACACCGGGGCGAAGCGGACGACGGCGACGGCGATGAAGCCGGCGGCCAGCAGACCGATGGCCAGGGCGCGCGGACGCGGGCTGTCGCCATCGGACTGGATCAGCGGCCACAGCACCAGGGCGCTCAGCCAGATCGCGATCGTCAGCAGCTCGGGCAGGTCCAGGCCCAGATAGAGCGCATGGCCATAGGGCAGGATCCAGGCCAGGCCGAGCGCGCCGCCGACGATCAGGATCGGGAGGCGCCAGGGGCTCTTGCCGGCGCCCAGGCCGGTGGCTGCGGCCAGCGCAGAGGCCAACAGGATCGGCCAGGCGAACAGGAAGGCGGTGGTCGGCGCCGCGGCCTGCATCCCGATGGCGGCCAGCAGGGCCAGGGCCAGTCCGCCGGTCCAGGCGCCGGGCACGCCGGCCGGGCGGGCGAAGGACAAGAAGGCGGCGACGGCGGCGGCGATCCCGGCTCCCAGGCCCACCGGATCCCAGCCCCCGAAGGCCGAGCAGGCGAGACCGGCGGCGAAGGCCAGGCCGGCGGCGGCGAACCGGCCCCTGCCTCGGCCGAGGCTGGCGGCGGCGTAGGTCATCACCCCGAAGGCGACGAGGGCGAGCGCCACCTCCCAGCGGACCGCCTGGGCGAGCAGGTGGCGTTGCTCGATGAAGCCGAAGCCAGCGCCGGTGGCCCGCCGGGCCAGGCGCAGGAAGGTGACCGAGGCGGCGATCAGGTAGAGGCCGGCGCCCAGCCCTTGCGCCACATCCATCAGCACAAAGGTCCCGGCCTTGCGGGCGCGGGCGACGGCCCAGCCCAGCAGGCCGGCGGCCACGGCCAGCAGCCCCCAGCCCACCATGGGCGGATAGGCGACCAGCCAGGGGCCGATGTTCGAATAGGTCTTGTCCGGGCCGCGGCCGGGCAGGCTGGGCTCGAAGGCGGCCAGGCGGGCGACGCCCAGCACCTCCTCGCCCATGTGCTGCAGGGCGCCCTGGCTGAGGTTGGCCGGGGTCGAGGTGGGCGAGTGATAGTCGAACTGGCGGCCGATGAAGGCGTAGTTCAGCCCCTGGACACCGGCCTTGTCCGACACCGTGAAGTCGGTGTCGTTGGGCATCTTCTTGTAGATGAAGACGGTCAGGGAGCTGGCCAGCGGATGGCGCGCGCCCCGGGCCAGCAGGTCCACGTCCTGGCCGTTGTTGGCGGCGGTCTGGAACATCTGCACCCGGCCGCCGCCGCCGCGCGTCTCCATGTTCAGCAGGTAGCCGATCCGCTTGGCCAGAGGATGCTGGTCAAAGAAGGCCTGGGCGCCGAGCAGGCCGCCCTCCTCGCCGTCGGTGATCAGCACGATCACGTCCCGCGCCGGGGTTCCTTGCAGCTTCAACAGCCGCACGATCTCCAGGGCCGAGGCGACGCCGGCGGCGTCGTCCGCCGCGCCGGGCGAGCCGGGGACGCTGTCATAGTGGGCCATGATGGCCAGGGCCGGGGCGGCGCGGTCGCGTCCGGGCAGGACGCCGACGATGTTCTGGACCTGGCCGCCCAGGACAAAGGTCTCCGGCCCCGGATAGCGGTCAACGCGGCGCACCCCGGCGGCCGACTGGACCTGGGGGTTAAGGCCCAGGGCGGTCATGCGCCCCACGAGATAGTCGCGCACCGCCGCATTGGCGGGCGAACCGGTGGGGTGTGGGCGGGCGGCCATCTGGGTGACGTCGGCCATGGCCCGGCCGGCGGAGAAGACGGTCGCGGGGGCGTCGGGCGCCAAGGGGCGCGGCGGCTGCTCGCTCCAGAAGGCCAGAACCAGCCCGGCGAGCACCGCCAGGATCAGCCCAAGGTCCTTGCGCATCTTAAAGCCCCCTACGTTCCCGTCCCCGGAGGGGAGGTTAGCGGCATAGGGGCGCCGGGGCCACCGCTACGAATGCTCCTGGCGCTGGACCCAAACGCAGAAACGCCCGCCGGGGGACCGGCGGGCGTCTGTAGAGGCTTTCCGTAAGGAGGTTGTCCGCTTAGGCGGCGATAACGCCCTCGGACGGGTCGCGCAGCACGTAGCCGCGGCCCCAGACGGTTTCGATGTGGTGCTTGCCGTCGGCCGCGGCCGCCAGCTTCTTGCGCAGCTTGCAGATGAAGACGTCGATGATCTTCAGCTCGGGCTCGTCCATGCCGCCATAGAGGTGGTTCAGGAACATTTCCTTGGTCAGGGTCGTACCCTTGCGGAGCGAGAGCAGCTCCAGCATCTGGTATTCCTTGCCGGTCAGGTGCACCCGGTTGCCGTTCACTTCGACCGTCTTGGCGTCGAGGTTGACGACGATGTCGCCGGTGCGGATCACCGACTGGGCGTGGCCCTTGGACCGGCGGACCACGGCGTGAATCCGGGCGACCAGTTCGTCCTTGTGGAAAGGCTTGGTCATATAGTCGTCGGCGCCGCCGCCGAGCGTTTTGACCTTGGTGTCGATCTCCGCAGAGCCGGACAGGATCATGATCGGCGTATTGATCTTCGCCACGCGCAGGGTGCGCAGGACGTCCATGCCGCTCATGTCCGGGAGGTTCAGGTCGAGCAGGATAAGATCATAATCATAGATCTTGCCCAGATCGACGCCTTCCTCACCGAGGTCCGTCGTGTAGATGTTGAAGCCTTCTGACTTCAGCATCAGTTCGATGCTCTGCGCGGTCGCGCTGTCGTCTTCTATCAACAGTACGCGCATCTAATCCCTCCTAAACCGCCCGCGCCCGAAATTCTCAATCCGATGAATCCGGATCGCGCTCGCGGTTAACTTACCGACGAGTGAATTTAAGACCGGTTAATGGTGAAAGCCTCGGAGGAATCGTTAACGCGATTTGAGAATCGGCCACAAGGCCGCCCGGAGAGGCCCGAGTCCGGGTGCTGTTGAATCTTTTGTGATTGGACGCTGGCCCCGAAGCGCCTGCGTCTCGTCCGACCGCCCCTCGTCCAAACCCTTGGATTCCAAGGCATGTTGATGGGGGAGAGAAACCCTGAATCTGATCAATAGCTTGAGTCTCGCCCGGAGTCCGCGCCGAAGCAGGCGGTCAGCGGGGCCGTGATTTGCGGCCCAGGACCCGCCCCGGCCGTCAACCTCAACAAAATAAATTTTCGCGCGGCTTCCGGCCGCACCCGCGCCAGGACTCATTTCGGGCGGAACGCGGGCGGGCCCCGTTCGTTAAGGCGGCGAAGCTGAAGGAGCCCCGTCAATGACCGTTTCCAACACCGCCCAGCATGACGCCCTGACCCAGTCCGGCGCCGGTCTTGGAGAGGTCGCCGGCGAGCCGGCCGCTGCGCCGCGCAACGGGCTCAAGGCCCGCCTCCAGCGCCACCGCGGCCTGGTGGTGGGGGCGGGGGTCCTGGCGCTCGGCGCCGTCGCCCTGGGCGTTG